>CAYPHP010000001.1:0-8899 GCA_964410045.1 uncultured Acidobacteriota bacterium
CCGAATCGCCTGGGCGTGCATCGCGATTTAGATTATGTCTAACCTGAAAGATTGTCAAGGTGGGGCTGGCGCCCGCTATTTCACCGCGAAGGTCACCGCGTTGCTGCTCCGGCCGGCGGACTGAAGTTGCAGAGTCGCCGTGCCCGGTGGAGTCCCTGAGGGCACGGTCACGTTGACCTGATACAGTCCCACGAAGCCCGGAGCGCCGGCCGAGAACTGGACGGCGGCCGGAGTGCCATTAATCAGGACCACCGGCGTTGCCGTGGTGAGGTTGAACGGGGACGTGCTGTTCGCCGCGACTCCCGACGCGACGGGCGGGTTAGTGGCGCCGAGCCCAGTGGCGAAAATCTGGATCACCGAGCCGGCCGCCGCGGGATTCGCCGGTCCATTGGGCTGGAAGTCCTGATTGAGAATCGCACCCTGGCCGCTGCCGCTCGACGCCGTGGTGAAGATCCCCGGGGCCGCCGGCGCCAGGGGCACCGTGGCCGCGGCCGTCACCTGTCCCTGGGAAATCACGGCCACGCTGGCGCTCGTCCCCGTCGCTTCCACGGGGATCTGGAAGTTGATCTGTCCTTTCGACCCGAAGAACAGCGGCGCGGGCACGCCGTTGACCAGAACGCCGCTGGCGCCGAGTTGCGCCGGCAGGGGAACGGCCGCGGCGGCCTCGGTCTGCTTCGCCAGGTTCGATCCGAACAGCGAGGCGATGGACCACGGGCTGACAACGTTGTCGGTTGCGAAGCTCGCGCCATTGACGATGCCGTTGGCCGGGAACGACGGGGTGACCGCGCGCGCCAAGGCATTCGGAATCTTGACGATGCGATCGTTGTTGGTATCGCAGATGTACAGAGTTCCCGCGCCGTCGATCGCCAGTCCCTGGGGGTTGGTGATCAAATTGTATGACGCCAGAACCGCGAACGAACCGCCGGGCGTGAGTACGCTGACGCGATTGACCGTCGAGCTGTCGGCGATCGCCACGTTGCCCGCCGCATCCGCCGCCAGGTTCGTCGCACCTTGGATCAGCGCCGTACTCGTCGCGGCGACCGCGGCCGGCGTCGCAGAATTGGGATCGGGCGCAATCTGCCGGTTGCCGGCCACGGTGGTGATAATGCCGCTGGCATCGATTCGCCGGACGGAATAGATGTCGGTCAGGTAAAGGTTACCCGCCGGGTCGACGGCCAGTCCCGGATCGCGCCCGATGGGAGCGTTGATCGCCGGGCCGCCGTCGCCATTGGTCGCCGGCGGCGGACCGTTGAGGCCGGCGATGCTCCGGACCAGGCCATCCGGCCCGATCTTCCGTATTCGATAGGCGTCGAAGAAGTACAGGTTCGCGCCGTCGTGCGCCAGCGCGTGTCCCAACGAGAGCACCAGGTTCGTGGCCAACGCGCCATCGCCAATCTGGTTGCCGCCGCCGGCAAACGTGGAAATTCTTCCGTCCGGCGTGAGGCGTCGGACGCGGCCATTCCTGACGTCGGCGATGTATACGTTGCCGGACGTGTCCACAGTGAGTCCCTTGGGCGTATTGAGCATGGCCTGGGCGCCCTGTCCTCCGTCGCCGGAGAATCCGGGGACGCCGGTGCCGGCCATTGTCGTAACTACGCCGGACGGGGAGATCTTGCGGATGCGGTGGTTCCCGGTGTCGGCGACAAACACGTTCCCCAGTCCATCGACGGCCACGCCTTCAGGCGCGTTGAAATTCGCGCTAACCGCTGGTCCGCCGTCGCCGCTGAATTTGAACGCGCCATTGCCGGCCACGGTCGTGATCCTGCCGGTGTCGGCGGAAACCATGCGCAGACGCCGATTGCCGGTGTCGGCGATCCAGATATTCCCAGCCGAATCCACCGCCACACCTTGTGGGTTGTTGAAGGCCGCGCTAACCGCCGGGCCGCCATCGCCGGAAAACGCCGCTGCGCCCGTTCCCGCAACGGCGGAGATGACACCTGCTGCGTTAATCCGGCGAACGCGGTTGTTCAAGGTATCCGCCAGGTAGAGGTTTCCAGCCGAATCGGCGAACAGTCCCTTCACCTGGGAGAGTCCGGCCTGAATCGCCGGGCCGCCATCCCCGCTGTTGCCGATGACGCCGCTGTTGCATTGTCCGGCGAACCGGGAGATGACACCGGAGGCGTCGACCTTGCGCACGCAAATGTTGTCTGTATCGGCGATGTAAAGGTTGCCGGCGGAATCCGCGGCTACGGCCTGCGGACCGCGCAAGACCGCGCTGGTGGCTGGACCTCCGTCACCCGAGTATCCGCCGGCGCCCGTACCAGCGACCGTGGAGATGGTCCCTGCAGCATTGACCTTGCGGATCGCGTGGTTGCCCGTGTCCGCAATGTACAGATTGCCGCTGTTGTCCGTGGCGATGCCCATAGGGATGTTGAGTTGGGCGGCGGTTGCCGGTCCGCCATCGCCGCTGTATCCCAGGGTGTTGCTGCCTGCGACCGTGGTCAACGATCCGTCCGGGTTGATCTTGACCACGCGCATGTTGAAGGTATCGACCGCGTAGACATTGCCGTTGCGGTCCACCACGGTTTGGGTCGGCGCGGTAAAGCGGAAACTTCCCGATCCGCTGCAAGTGCCCGTGCCGGCGAGAGTATTCAAGTTGCCGCCGGCCAGACGGTAGACGTAACAATTCCCGGTGTCCGCGACGACTGGGTTTCCGGCCACGTCAAAGGTCACGCCGGTCACCGCGCCGAGCGGCGCGCTGGTTGCGGAGATCGAAGCCGTGGTGTAGAGCCACGGACTCCCCCCGACCGCCGAGCTGGCGGTGGAGGCCACAACCAGTACCGAAAGAACGTTCGAGGATCCGCCACCCGGCGCCGGATTGGAAACGGAAATCGTTGTCAGGCCGCCGGCAGAAAAGTCCCCTGCCGTACCGGCGATTCTCAGCGTCGTGGGACTCACCAGGGTGAACGGGCGCGACGCGCCGTTCCACCGCACCGTGGAACTGCCGAGGAAACTTGTTCCCGTGACTGTCAAGGTCTGCGACGTTGTGCCGACGGCGATTTGTCCGGGCAACACGGAGAGCAGCGTGGGCGCCGGGTTCGAGGTTCCGACAACGAACGAGGTGGCGTTCGAGACTCCGCCGCCCGGCAATGGAGTGAACACCGTGACACGGGTGACGCCCGCTGCGGCCACGTCCGCAGCGGGGATTGAGGCAGTAAGCTGGGTGCCGGTTCCCGTCGTAGTTCGCGCCGCGCCGTTCCACTGCACCACGGAGCCGCTGGCGAAGCCCGTTCCGCTGACGGTTAGGGTAAAGGTGCCCGATCCGGCGGCGGCTTGCTGCGGCGAAAGAGAGGCAATCACCGGCAGAGCGTTCGCGTTGCTCGATGGCACCGACAGGTCCCAAAGCCCGCGGCCATAAGTCGCCGCGCGAAGGGTGCGCGATTGCCGGTGCAGCTTCAAGCCCATCACCGCGACGTTCGGAAACCCAGTACCCAGCGCCGACCAGCTTGTTCCGCCATTCGTGGTGATGAAAACGCCGATGTCGGTGCCGAGGTACATGGTCCCCGGGATGTCGGGATCGACGGCCAGGTCGTTGGCCGGAATGTCCGGCAGGTTGCCGCTGATGTCTCGCCAGGCTCCGCCGCCCTCCGATTTGAAGACGTGGCCCGGTGTCGAGGGCGTGAAACTGTTGAATCCAGAAAATAGCGCGTAGAACGTCGTGGCGCTCAGGGGATCTGTAATCACCTGGGTGATCGCGCGGCCGGGCAGCGATCCGGTCCGGTCATTCCACGTGGAACCGGAACCCGCGGCGGCGTTGGTGGTGATGAATACCTTGCCGATCGCGGTTCCCGCGATCACCGTGGTTGAGTCGACCGGCGAGACCATCAATCCCGTGAACGGCCCGCCCGCCGCGATTGGCGCGGTGATCGCGCTCCACGTCCCACCGCTGTTCGTGGTTTGATAGATCGCGTCGGTTCCGAAGTACACACGCTGCGGATTCGTGGGATCGATCGCCAGCGGGGCAATAAACGCCGCATTGCCGCCGATATTCTGTCCCGTCGGAGCCCAGGTGGTCCCGCCATCCGTGGATTTCAGGACCTGCGCCTTGGTACAAGCCGCAAAGACCGTCAGCGGATTCGTTGGATCGTAGACGGCCCATCCGCCGTCGCCGCAGGCAACCCACTCCGTCATCGGATCACCGGAGTACCGTTCCGTTCCGTTGTCCTGGGTCCCGCCGATGGCTTGATTGATGTCGGTGGGATGAATGGCCAGGCCGGGACAGTACTGGGTCAGCGTCAGGGTGCCATTGAGATTCGTCAGTTCGATGCGCGGTTGTGCGGCGGACGATGAGCTCCACACGCCGCCGTCATTGCCGAAATAGAACCGCGCGCCGTTGGGTGTCCAGTCCATGGCTTGCTGATCGACGTGGTAGGTCTGTCCGTTGGACGCGAAGTTGTCGACTCCGACGTGGGTCCATGTGGTCCCGCCATCGAGTGAACGGTATAACTGAATACCGCCGGCAAACACGATGTTGGGATTGCTGGGATGCACGCTCAAGCGATTGCTGTAGGTGCATTGCGGCGTGCAATAGTCGGGGATGCGGCTCAGGGCGTTCCAGCTTTGCCCGCCGTCGGTGGTCTTGTACAGGCCAAACAGGTTGGCGCCGCCCGCGATGCCTAGGTAAACGGTGTTGAAGTCTGATGGCGCCACGGCCATGCGCACCAGGAGCGGAGTGACATTGTTGACCGGCCCGCCGGGCAGCGCCGTCACCCCCGAACCGTTGGACGTCCGCCATGTGATTCCGCCGTCGGTCGATTTGTAGAATGCGGGAGGCGTTCCGCTGGTATTGCCGCTAGCTGCGGCGTAAGCCTGCGACCCGGTCGAGTTGAACGCGACAGCGAACACTCCCGCGGGGACGACGTTGGCCCAGGTCTGACCGGCGTCCGTGGATCGAAACACGCCCAGGCTCGGTGATCCGGCCAGCAGAATCCTGGTATTGACGGGATGGATCGCCAGCGATGGGATGAACGCGCCGCTGAAGGGCCCTGGAATGTGGCTCCAGGTCTGCCCGCCGTCAGCGGACTTCAGAATGCCCACGCCGGGGTACGAATTGGGATCGCCGGTCCCGGCATATACGGTTGTCGGCGCGGTTGGATCGATGGCCAGTGAGCCGATTGAGAGCGTAGGTTGATCGTCGGTGAGCGCAGTCCAGGTGGCCCCGCTGTCGGTCGTCTTCCAGACGCCGCCGTCGGTCCCGCCGACGTACACTATGTCGCGATTGTCGCCGACGCTGCGCGGATCGACGGCCAGCGCGCCCACCCGTCCGTTCGCAAACAGGAATCCACTGTAAGCGACGCCCCGCGGTCCGATGTAGGTCCATCTCGTCGCCGAGATCGCGTCGGCCTCACGGGCCTTCGCCGATTTCTTCATGGATTCCAACTGATGGAAGGCCTCCAGCCGTGCCCGTGGCGGGATGGATGTGCCGGGATAGATGCGCTGGCCGAGGAACCACGCCGCGCGATCCTTCCAGTCGTTGCCCTCAGCCGATTCGGGCTGACGCACCTGCCGCTGTGGACGCTGAGCTGTGAGTGATGGACCGATAGCCAGGATACAGAGAAACGCCCAGAACCTCATGGCCTGAGGATAGCACCCTTGCCCTAGGCTTTGTACCGGCTCACCGATGATCCGCAGGGCGCTCCAGCCGCTCCTCCATCGCCTGGCGCATCCGGCGGGCGGCGGGATCGGCGGCCAGATTGCGCATTTCGTAGGGATCGCTCGACAGGTCGTACAGTTCCTCCATCCCAGGAAGCTCGGAATAGCGGATGTACTTCCAGCGTGAAGTGCGCACTGCGCGGTAGCCCATATTTCGGATGCGCGGGAAGACGGTATCGGTGAAGTACTCGATCTGAAAAGAGTCCCGCCAGCCGGACTTGCGGCCTTCGAGCAGCGGCCAAAGGGACCGCCCCTGCATCTCGCGGGGTACGCTGGCTCCGGCAATCGACAGCATCGTGGGAGCGATATCCACGTTCAAGGCCATCTCAGGAATGCGTTGCGCCGTGCGGATCCGGCCGGGCCACCGCATCACCAGAGGAATGCGGATGGTTTCCTCGTACGCCAGCCGGCGCTCGGGACCCAGCCCGTGCTCGCCGTAGAAATATCCGTGGTCGCTGGTCAGAACCACCAGCGTGTTTTCCAGCCGGCCGGTGCGTTGTAGGGATTCCAGCAGTCGCCCCAGCCCGTCATCTACGGCTTTCATCATGCGCATGCGATTCAGGATGGTGGCATCATCGGTGACCGTGTCCGGTCCCAACGGCTTTACGCCTTCGAGCGGCCGCAGCAGCGCCGGCTTGTCGCCCGGGACTTGTGCATAGTTCGGCCGCCGAGGAATGCGCGCCCCGGCATACAGCTGGCGATGCCGTTCGGCCGGGATGAACGCCTCGGCCGCGTCAATCGCCGCCCCTCGGACGCTGCCGTCGTCGGCTTGCTGAACGTTGGGATGAATCGCCTTATGGGCCAGGTACAGGCAAACCGGCTGATCCTGCGGCCGACCTCTTTCCAGAAAGTCCAGGGCATGATCCGTCAAGATGTCGGTGACGTATCCACGCGAACGCGACACCCGGCCGTTGACGTTGAGTTCCGGATCCAGGCATTCGCCCTGCCCTCGGAAGCTGACCCAGTGGTCGAAGCCGGGACGCGGCGAATCGTCATTGCCCATGTGCCACTTGCCGAGAAATGCCGTCTGGTAACCGGTGGCATGAAGCAGCCGCGGCCACGTCACCAACTGATGGCTCTGCGCCGCTCGGCTGACGTTGTCCACGATACCGTGACGGTGCGCGTACTGGCCGGTGAGGAAGCTGGCGCGACTGGGCGAGCACAGTGGCGTAGTGGCGAAGGCATTGCTGAATAAGACGCCTTCGCGCGCCAGGCGGTCGGCGTGCGGCGTGGACGCGAAGGGGTGGCCGGTGCAGCCGAGTTCGTCCCAGCGCAGGTCGTCGACCAGGATGAATACGATGTTCGGACGTGCCACGGCGCGGGACCACGCATGCCTCGCCGCCCACGCAGCCCCCAGCGCCTGACCCACAAACGCCCGCCGTCCGATTGGCATGGGCGAATCCTACCACGTGCCGCTTTGGCAGGCTGGTAAGATGGCGCCTATGGCCGCAGCTGGGGTTCCCACCGGATTCCACGTCTTGAGCAAACCGGTCGGGCCCATCTGCAACCTGGATTGCAGGTACTGCTTCTACTTGGAAAAGGAGAAGCTATATCCGGATAAATCGCCGCACGCGCCGCCCTCGACCTGGGCCATGCCGCCCGACGTGCTGGAGTCCTACATCCGTCAATACATCGAGGCGCAAGAGGTGCCCACGATCTCGTTCGCCTGGCAGGGCGGCGAGCCGACGCTTCTCGGTGTCGAGTTCTTCGAACGCGTCGTTGAATTGCAGGCGCGGTACGCCGGAGGGAAACGCATCGAGAACGCGCTGCAAACGAACGGCGTGCTGCTGGACGACCGCTGGGGTGACTTTCTGGCGCGGCGTCATTTTCTGGTGGGGTTGTCCATCGACGGGCCGCAAAATCTGCACGATCGCTATCGCCTGGACAAGGGCGGCCAGCCGACTTTCAGCAAGGTAATGCGAGGCCTGGAGTTTTTGAAGAAGCACGGCGTGGAGTTCAACACCCTCACCGTCGTGCAGCGTCACAACGCGCAGTACCCGCTGGAGATGTACCGATTCCTCGTGGAGTCAGGCAGCCGGTTCCTGCAGTTCATCCCGATCGTGGAGCGGATCGCTCACCGGCCGGACAACGACGGCTTGCTGCTGCCCGGTCCTAAGGTCGCTGACGCCGAGGTGTCGGAATGGTCGGTGGGGGCGCTACAGTACGGCCAGTTTCTGTGCGCCATCTTCGACGAATGGGTGCGCCGCGACGTCGGCCGCGTCTTCGTGCAGATCTTCGATGTGGCGCTCGAAAGCTGGATGGGTCTGCCGGCCGGGCTCTGCGTGTTTCGCGAGACTTGCGGCACGGCTCTGGCCGTTGAGCACAATGGCGACCTCTATTCCTGCGATCACTTTGTCTATCCCGGGTTCAAGCTGGGCAACATCATGGAGCGCCAGCTCGGCGATCTGGTGCGTGGCGCGCAACAGGTCCGCTTCGGCGAGGACAAGTTGGTGACCCTGCCCCGCTATTGCCGGGAATGCGACGTGCGTTTCGCCTGCAACGGCGAGTGCCCAAAGCATCGCTTCACGCGGACGCCGGACGGCGAGGAAGGCTTGAACTACCTCTGCTCGGGCTACAAGCTGTTCTTTCATCATATCGCTCCGTACATGGAGTTCATGGCCGGGGAACTGAGCGCACAGCGAGCGCCCGCCAACGTCATGGAATGGGTCCGCGAGCGCGAGATGACCGCCGCCAGCCGCAACGAACCCTGTCCGTGCGGTAGCGGGCGCAAGTTCAAGCGCTGCTGCGGCAGGTAGTATGGAGCAGGATCGGATTGGATTCCGCCCATGGAACTCGTATGCCGCTCTACAACAACTTTAGGTTGACCTCGCAGAAACGAAGGGGTACGTTGTAGCAAGGGGTGCTTGGGCAGGAGGAATGTTTGCCGAGCCGAGCACTCTCGAGCAGCGTTTGCGGTTGCAGTCTTCTCCGAAATAATCCCCCCTCAGCGGCGTTCATTGCATTTCCTAGTGCCGCCGGCCTCATGCCACCACTGCTCGTGTCCATGCTCTCGTGAAACAAGTTCCTCCTCCCGTCCGGACGATCCGGCCGTAGAGCCCAAGCTAGCCCCGGGAGGATTGATCATGAAGAGCAGGTCCCTGTCTCTCGCGCTTGTGGTGTCTCTGTGCATGGTTTGTGGTGTGCGGGCCCAGACGGACGCGGCACAGACGGCCAAAAATCCCGGCGGCATCGGGCCGGGCAGCGTCGTACCTCGGCTAATCAAGTTCAGCGGAGTATTGAAGACGCC
>CAYPHP010000001.1:8999-23143 GCA_964410045.1 uncultured Acidobacteriota bacterium
CAAACCTTGAACGGATTGCCGGCCACATCTTTCGTGTTGACTCCGGAGGCGGCTCGACAGTCGGGCATCGCGACGCCACAGGCCGTAGGCCTGCCGGTAGCAGCGGTATCGGGCACGGGCACCCTGAACAAGCTGCCGAAGTGGCTGGACACAGCGGGGACCCTGGGAGACTCGGCGGTAACCGACACTGGTAGCGGTGTCGGGATCGGAACCATCAGCCCCTCGGCTCCGTTGCATGTCAAGGTGTCGGCGACCACGGATCCCGTGCTGAAGATCGAAGGGGCGAACGTGACCGATGGAATCTCTTTGAAAGTGACTCATCCCAACGCCGTGATCGGATTTGCCCTCGCCGGAGGTCCGGGACATTTCTTTGGTACCGCCGTCCAGCACGATGCCCTGGTTTTCGGCCATGGTGGAAGGAACCTCTTGTTCGGTCTCGGCGGATCGGAGTTTATGCGCGTGGCCGGCTCCGGCAATGTGGGCATCGGCACCTCCACGCCGGGCCATAGGCTGGAGGTGGCCGGCTCTGTGAAGGCGAACAGCGGGATTGTATTTGGAGACAACAGCGCGCAGACCAGCGCGGGCATCAGCGAGACGGCTGCCGACGCGCGCTATGCGCAACTCGGCAGCACCATCACCTCGGTCAATCCTGGAGTGGGACTGTCCGGTGGCGGTACGAGCGGTGCGGTCACGTTGAGTCTTGTATCGAGCTGTGCTGGTGGACAGATCCTCAAATGGAACGGATCAACTTGGGCTTGCGCTGCGGATAATGGCTCGGCCTACCGCGCCGGCGCCGGGCTGAATCTAACGGACACTACATTCAGCGTGGCGGATGCCGGAATCACCTCTGCGAAGATCGCCGGCGGAGCCATCACCGACGCGCACATTTCCGGGACCGCCGCTATCTCCGCGTCCAAGATCAACACCTCAGGTTTCAACGCCGACACGGTTGATGGTGTCCACGCCGCAGGCCTGGCTACTGCCGCCGGATTGACTTCGGAAGCAACCGCGCGCACCTCGGCCGACAGCACCCTGCAGACGGCCATTGACGGCAAGGTTTCCAAGAGCGGCGACACCCTGACGGCGAACACCCCCGGAACTATCCTGGCGATCACCAACACAGCTACCAGCGGCGCGTCACTCGGTGTGGACAGTCAGAACAGCAGCGCTCACGGAACCGGGATCCGCGGCCAGGCTACTTCAACCGCTACCGGCGGGACGCCGGTGGGCGTCATGGGCATCGCCGCAAGTACCAGCGGAGTTGCCGGACTTTTTGACAACACCGCTGGCGGCGCCATCCTCCGCGGCCAGAACAACGGCGTAGAGAAATTCCGTGTGGATGGCAGCGGAACCGTGCGCGCCAATGCCTACCAGGATCTGGCCGGCAATCCGATCGGCGGCGGCGGGACCATCACGGCGGTAAACGCCGGCACCGGGCTGACTGGGGATGGCACGAGCGGCGCGGTGAGCCTGAGCCTGCTGACCAGTTGTACGGGCGGTCAGACCCTGAAGTGGAACGGATCGGCGTGGGCGTGCGCGGATGACAGCAACAACACTTACACGGCAGGCACCGGTGTAACCCTCACGTCCAACGCCTTCAGCCTGGACACGGCCTTCACCGATGCCCGCTACCCGCTCCTCGGCAGCACGGCCACCTTGGCCGGCAACACTTTCACCGCCCTAAACATCTTTTCCGGGACGCCGAGCGGAGCGCCAGTGGGAGCCGGTTCGTTGTACGTGAATCCAAGCTCCGCCCCCGGCGACTCCACGTTATTGGGCGCGGCCGTCGGTGGCACAGAGAAATTCCGCGTGGATGCGGAGGGCGACGTCTCCGGACGCAGCGGGTTCTTCTCCGGCGCAGTGGCCGCGGCGCTCGAAGGACAGGGCTCGTCCAGCGGCGTCACCTTTGGCGTCAAGGGCAACACCAGCAGCACCGGAGGCACCGGAGTACGCGGGGATTCCACGGCATCCAGCGGGGCGACCTTCGGCGTGCACGGCGTAAACGCCAGCGATAGTGGCATCGGCGTATTCGGCTTCAACAACAACCTGGCCGGAACCGGCAGTCCCATCGGAGTCAAAGGCGGATTGATGGGCAGCACCGGAATCGCGGTTTTCGGACAGGCCAGCAACAACAACGGCAACGCCATTGGCATCAAGGGCGAAGTCCGCGGCGCATCCGGCATCGCCGGAGTGTTCGACAATCTGAGCATTGGCGGAGGAGACATTCTCCTGGGCCGTTCGGGGGCGATCACGCCGACCAATGTCTTCCGCGTGGACACGACCGGTAGCGTGTATGCCAGCGCCTACAAAGACCTGGCCGGCAATCCCATTGGCGGCGGCGCGGCGACTGATTTAGCTTGCACGGGCTGCGTTTCTGCTTCTGAGCTGAACTTTGTCCCGGCGACCCAAGCGAACCTGGACGCCGAAGCGGCATCCCGGGCTACCGCCGATGCAGCCCTATTGCCCAAAGCCGGCGGCACCATGACCGGTGTTCTGAACCTTCCGGCTAACGGTCTGGTGGCCGGGACGAACCAACTGGTTCTCGCCGACGGCAAAGTGGGCATGGGCACCGCTACTCCATCTCACAACTTCCACTTCGTCAGCAACACGCCGACCGCCCAGTACTGGTTTGAAGGCAACGGCGCCAGCGCCGATCCCGAACTGCGGGTCAAGGGCAACCCCGGCCACGCCTTCATGTACGTGGATCGCTCCGGCCCGGGTGCCACCGCCAGCATCGGCCTGCTCAACGCCGGAGCTGCTCGCTGGACCATCACCCTTCCTTACTCCGGCGACACCGATCGCTTGTTCGTCGCTAACGGAGCGGGCACGGAAGTGATGACCATGAAGCAGTCCGGCAACATCGGGATCGGAACCACCGCACCGGCCCAAAAACTGGAGGTGGCCGGCAACCTCAAGATCAGCGGCGGCGGCAGTGGGCTGATCTTCGCCGATGGCACCTCCCAGACCACCGCCGCCACCGGCGGCGGAGACATCACTGCGGTCACTGCGGGCACAGGCCTGTCTGGCGGCGCAGCCAGCGGCGACGCGACGCTGAGCCTGGACACCACCTATAGCGATGCTCGCTACGCCGGACTGGCGCACGTGCACACGGTCGGCCAAGTGAGTGGCGCGGCCACGCTTGCGGCCAATACTTTCAGCGCCAGCCAGAGTGTAACCGGCGACCTTAGCCTCAGCGGCACCGGCAACCTGACCTTGAGCGGTTCGATCAACGGGGGCATGGTCATTCAGCCGCACAGCCTGACGCCCAATGTGATTTGCTGTTTCTCCGAGAACTCGGTAACACCAGGAGTGTTCGGAGCGACCATTGCCGGCGGAGGATACAAGGAAGGATACGCACACTTGGTCACCGACGCGTTTGGCACGATCGGCGGCGGATACAAGAATCAAGCAGGTGACAACGCGGGTACAGCGACCGACGCGCTGTGGGCCACGGTTGCGGGAGGCTCTCAAAACGTTGCCAGCGGGGCGTTGACCGCGATCGGTGGAGGCGAATTCAACGTTGCCAGCGGTTATCGTTCCACAATCGGCGGTGGAGAGCACAACACCACCAGCGGATATTACGCAACGATCCCCGGGGGCAGTCGGAACGTGGCCGCCGGCCAGTACAGCTTCGCTGCTGGACGCCGCGCGCAAGCCAACCACTTTGGATCCTTCGTGTGGGCCGATAGCCAGGACGCGGATTTGGCCACGACCTTCGACAACCAGTTCCTGGTACGCGCCACGGGTGGCTTCTGGCTTCATACCAACGATGCTCTGACTAGAAGCGTTAAGTTCCCAGCCGGCGGCAAGTTCATAAGCGCCAACGACGCGAACGGCGAGAAGTTCAGTGTGGACGCCAACGGCAATGTCGCGGCCGCCGGATACTTCGATCTGGCCGGCAATCCCATCGGCGCTGGGACCGGTGATATCACCTCCGTCAACGCCGGCACTGGGCTCACGGGTGGGGCCATGAGCGGCGCGGTTCTCTTAAGCCTGGACACTGCCTATACCGACGCCCGCTACGACGCTCGCTATGACGCGCGATATGACGCCCGCTATGCGCGGCTCGGTGTGGACAACACGTTCACCGGCGCGCAGACGGCAACCACCTTCAGTTCCAGCGGCACTGCCACTGGTGCGAACTTCCAGGGCACGACGACCGGCGTCCGAGGAGAAAGCGCTGGCAAGGCTCTGGTCGCCTGGTCGACGGGCGCCGGAGGTTTTGGACTCCATGCGACTGCTTCTGACGGGATCGGAGTGTACGGAGAGAACTTCAGCCCCACCAGCGCAGCCATACACGGCTATTCGCACTACAGTACCGGCATCGTGGCGCAATCCGATCAAGGCGTCGGCATAAGCGCCGTCGGGCAGCAAGGTGGCGTGTTGGGCACAACCTCCAGCCAGGGGATCGCGGTTCAAGGAATCTCTAGCGGTGATTTCCTTACGACAGGCGTACAAGGTTCCTCCATCGGCACGGGTGTGAAGGGCATTTCTTCTGGATCTCTGGCTGGCTACAGCATAGCTGGCGTCTTTGACAACACGGCAGGAGGAAAGATCCTGAGTGGTCGCGCCAGCGGGTCAGAGGTCTTCAGCGTCGATAGCAACGGAAATGTCGTAGGCAACGGGTATTTCCGCGGCGCCAAGGCCTACGTTGGAACAGGCGCTCAGGACAACGCTCAGCTGAACATCATGACCACGGACCGCCCCGGCATCGAAGTTCGCGCCACTGGAGTGAGCGCGATTTGGGCGCTGACCAGCGGACCTGGAACCCTCGGAGTGGCCGCTTCCGCCGAAACGGGAGTCCGGGGCATCGGCAGCAGCGTGGGCGTCCATGGGCTAACACAAGTGAGCGAGGGCGTGGCCGGTTTCTTCAAGGCGGACAACGGAGGAACCATCCTCAAGGGCATGAACTCTTTCGCGGAGCAGTTTCGCGTAGACAACAGCGGCTTGGTCTATGCCAACGGCTATCGCGACATAACCACCGGCAATCCGATTGGCGTTGGCACCATGACCGCGGTGAACACGCCGGCAGGCGGCGGTCTGCAGGGTGGAGCAACCAGCGGCGAGGCCAGCCTGAGCCTGCTTACCGGATGCGGTAGCGGCCAGTTGCTCAAGTGGAGCGGCACGGCCTGGGGCTGCGCCAGCGATGCCGACACCAATTCCGGCGGCACTGTGACCGGCGTGACCGCGGGTTTCGGCTTGTCCGGCGGCGCCATCACCACTAGCGGAACTTTGAGCGTGGATACTATGATCGTCGCCACCGTCGGCGCTTCGAATACTTTCACCGGGTCAACCACGCTGTCAGGGAAGACCACCATCGGCCCCGGCGGGATTGCCCCGAATGGAGACGGCCTGAAGCACAGCCGGGGTGCGTTGATCCTGCCGGCCGGAGCCACCGGCACGACCACCCTCACGTGGTCTACGGCGTTTGCTGACGACAACTACACGGCCACCTGCCAGGCCCAGGATTCAGCGGCCGGCAACCCGGGGTTGAAAGTGATTCGCATCCAGTCGATCACCGCCAGCAATATCGTGGTGGTGGTGGCCAACGATGCCGGCTCCGACCGAACCGGGAAGTTGTTCTGCATCGCGATCCACGATTGATTCGTGCGGGTGAAAAAGGGGGCTTATGCCAGGCGGTTACGATAGCGGTACCGCGCCACCTGGCGCTGTTCTTCGGTTACCGTCTTGCTCTTGGATGAGTTGGTTGCGGTGTAGTCGGTGATGTCGGATTCGGAGAGTTTTTGCCGCGACTTCAGAGCGTCCCCTTCGGTTTCGCCAGCCAGCAGGGCTTTCAGCTTGCGAAGAGCGATGTCCGGACCTTCCTGGAACTTCAGCCGGCCGGGACAGAAGTCCGCGGTGGCAATCCAGAGGGTGAAGGCGCGCTCGGGGTCTCCGCTGTGGTCGCCGGCGACCCGGAACTGGTACTCCCGGCCGTCGGCAACCACAGCGAACCCTACGTAGCGGACAGGGTCGCCGCTCATCAGTTAACTTTCTGCTTTCCTAGCGGAAGTCTTACCAGCGCGATCCGCGGCCTGATCCGCCGCGGCCACGGCCACCGCCGCCACCGCCTCCGCTGCGTTCGGTCTTCGGCTGGGCTTCGTTCACGCGCAACTGGCGGCCATCCAGTTCGCGGCCGTTCAATGCGGCGATCGCGCCGGCTGCTTCGCTGGCGCTGGCCATCTCGACGAAGGCAAAACCACGGGCGCGCCCGGTGTCCCGATCCGTGGGGATGTTAACGCGGGTGATCTCGCCGAAAGGCTGGAACAGACCCCGCAAGTCGTCCTCGGTGGTTTGAAAACTCATGTTTCCGACAAAAATGTTGCTCATGCTGACCCTCCTGGGCGCATTCAATCGAAAGTTAAAGTAGTTGCTTCTTGAGGGAGTCGGACAGGCTTGACGGGCTTGCTCGAGTCGGGCGACTTCGCTGAAGACAACAGCAGTATACCACAGCGCCCGTTCTTTGCTGGTATGCTCAGGTGAGAAGATGCCTGCTCGCCGTACATGGTGGCTGCTCGCGGTCGCAGCCGTGCTGATTGCCGGGGTTGGTGTGGCCCAGCGGCCGTTTCGCGTCTACCCGAGCCTGGAGCCCTACGACAACGTGCCCCTGCCACCGGACTGGGAGCGAAAAGCGGAATGGGTCTTCGGGCGGCTGATGTTTCCCAACCATCCCTTCTCGATGTTCAGCCGGCGCGGCAACTATTGGCTGGAGGGGGCCACTAGTTGGACCCAGGACTACCCGCGCGCCGACCGCCATTTTGCGATGGCTCTGCGCCGCCTGACTCGCATTGACGTGCGCTCCGTCGAGCAGCCCATCAACCTGGATGATCCCGACGACGTCTACAACTGGCCATTCCTGTTCGCCGGCGAAATGGGCGACTGGAAGCTGACGGAATCGCAGGCGAAGACGCTCCGCGAATACCTCCTCCGCGGCGGATTCCTCCTGCTCGACGATTTCTGGGGGCCGGCGGAATGGGCCCGGTTCGAGGAGAGCATGAAGCTGGTTTTCCCGGACCGGCCGATGGTGGAAATCCCCGACGACGACCCCATCTTCCACACCGTCTACGACCTCGACGACCGTTACCAAATCCCCGGCGAGTGGGCCCTGCGCCGGCGGTCATCCCGCAGTGAGGGAACCGTCGCTCACTGGATGGGGATCTATGACGATCGCAACCGAGTGATGGTGGCCATTTGGTTCAATTCGGACGTGGGAGATTCCTGGGAACGCGCAGACACGGTCTACTACCCGGAAAAGTATTCCGCGTTAGGGATCCGCCTGGGCGTGAACCACGTGGTCTACGCCCTGACCCACTGACATCGATTGGCTTACTTGTTCTTGCTGAGGCGGCGGAAGTAGTCGGCCACCGCCTGCGAGTAACCCTCGGGAACGCGATCACTGGCGCCAGTGCGAGCCTGCCCGGACTGCTTCTCCTCCAGCTTGCGCCGCAACATGGCTTCCAGGCGGTCCAGCGCGGCCCCGGCCTGCGTCGGCCGGCTGGCCACCTCGATGATCACATCGTGAATTGCGCGGCGCGATTCGTGATCGTGGTAGCCGCCGCGCCAGATGTCGTTCAGCGAGCGGATCGCCCCCATGCGATCCCACCCGCCTCCGCCGCCGTCTCGCCAGGAGCCCTCCCGGCCCTGGCCGTCACCCGGCTGGCCCTCTCGCCCGGAACTATCGCGCCCGGGGCCGTCGCGCCAGTCGTTGCGGAGACGCTCCACTTGAGCCAATCCCCGTTCCAGACCGGCTTGATCGCCGCCCTGCCCGGAGTTCTGCCCTCCCTGCCCCTGTTCCAGGGCGCCCTGGGCGGCGTTCAGTTGCTCGCGCAAGCGGTCCAAGCCCGCGGTCACGGGAGCTTCCCGAGGCGCCTGCAGTGATCCAAAGCCGCGGCGCAGGAATTCCATTGCCGCCTTCATCCGCAGAGCCAGCTCCTCCTGTTGCATGTTGCCGAGCGCTTCGCGGACCTTCGATGCCGCGCTGCGTTGCGTCCCGGAAAGGCTCCGGGCTGCGTTCTGCATGTCTTTCTCAAGCCGTTCCAGTTCGGCGAGCATCTGGGCTTTTTCCGCGGCCATCTGCTGGCCTTGCTCGCGATTCGCGGTGGGGTTGCCCTCCTGACCTGCTCCGGCCGCCTGGTTCTTCAATCGTTCCTCGAAGCCTCGTTGACGGGCGGCGAGTTGTGCCGCGCGATTCGCCAGATCGCCGAGTTCTCCGGAAGCTTCCTGCTTGCGCAGACCGTTCACCAGATCCCGCGCTTCCTGCAAGCGATCCGCAGCGCGGCGTGCGTCGGAGCCGCTTTGACCATTCTGGCTGTTCTCGCCCGCCCGGCGCATGTCGTTCGTGGCTTGCTCCAGACGCCGCATCGCCTCGCGGATGCGTTGATCGTTGGCTGACTGTTGGCCGGACTGGCCTCGCCCGGAGAGCTGATCCAGCCGCTGTTGCGCCGCCGACCGTGCGCTGGCGCTCTGACCCGACTGCTGCCCGCCCGACTGCTGCCCGCCTTGCTGTTGGCCGCCCTGCTGTTGTCCGCCTTGTTGCTGTCCGCCTTGCTGCTGACCGCCTTGTTGCTGTCCGGACTGTTGCTGACCGGACTGCTGCCCTTGCTGCTGCCCCTGCTGACCGCTGGCAAGCTGTTGCATCTGTCGCTGCAGTTGCTCGGCTTCGCGGCGCAGCAATTCCTGCTGCCAACGCTGTTGGAAGCTCTGGGCACGCTGCTGGGCTTGTTGCGCGGCGAGTTCCTGCTGCCGCCGGGCGAGTTGCTCCAGCTTCTGAAGGGCCTCGTCGATCTCCTTCTGACGCTGATCTGCGGCGTTGGCGCCAGATTGTTGCCCGGTTTCGTACTGGTTCTTCTCGGTGTCGAGTTCCAGATCGAACAGGCTTTCGAGATCGCGACCGCCGCCACCTCCGCCGCCTCCGCCTCCACCCTGCTGGCCGAAGGCCACTTGGATCTCGCGGAAGGTGGCTTCGGCGCGAAGCAGGTGCTGCAACGCCTTCTGCTCGGACGGCAAGGCGTCTTTCCAGTTCTGAGTCTTCAGCTTGCCTGCCGCCTGACCCATGGCCTCGGCGGCGGCGTCCATGTCTTTCGAGAAGCTGGAAAACTCCTCGTTCTGGCTGGCCAACTCGCGGCTGCGCATCCGTTCGGCCAGTGACTTGGCCTGATCCCTGAGCTTGGCCTGGACGTCGCTCAGGAACTTGGCGTTGGCCGCGGCAGCGGCGCGGTCTGCGGCGGTGTTGCGCGACTGGTTCCAGGTCGCGGAAATGATCTCCTTCTGACGCTGCGAAATCTGATTTTGCTGTTGCCCTTCGCCGCCTCCACCGCCCCCGCCGCCCATCTGCTGCGACTGGGTGTACTCGCGCTCGAAGGGCTGCGCTTCCAAGAAGTACATGTCGGTCCGTGCGGTGTTGCGGGCGTCACGCGCCGAAGCATACAGGCTGACCACGTCGCCGGGAACTAGCTGGAAATCCTCCAGCGTGATCAACGTCGAACCGCTGGCCTGCTTCTGGGCCTTCTTGTCGAGCAGAGAGACGGTCTTCTCGGGACCGCCGTTTACCGAATAATGCAGGTCCATCGTCTGCAACGCGAAATCGCCGGCCGCCTGCACCTCTACCGTGACCTCTTCAATCGGGCTGACCTTGGCGTCGCGACCGGGCCGCTTCACCGATACCGCCGGCGGAGCAACGGGACTCGCGGAAATGAAGAAATCCTCGCTGATGCGGATGTTCTTGCCCGCCTCGATGGCTTCCGCGTGGTAAGCGCCGTCTTTCTGAATGGGCACCCGCGCCGTCACCCAATTGCCTTGGCCGCGCTGGAACTGCAGCGCAGTACTGCCATCCAGCGCCAGCACGCCTTCCCGCAACGGACGATCGAACTCGATGGCTACCTCGGCCACGGTTCCCTGCACCGCGGTCAGATCGCCGGACTGATCCTGCACCACTTCCTTCAGACCGGTCCATTCCGGATAGTGATAGGTGACGCGCATCCGCTTGACGGCGGGAAGCTCGAGAACGCTCAGTTTGAAATGCCGTGACTTGATCCCGCCCGCCTCGACGTAATACTCGACGGGCTCCGCCAGTCCCGCGAACAGGAACTGGAACCCGCCCTCCTTCTCGCGGCGGGACATGGCCGCTTCATCCCACTTCGTGGAACTTTGGAATCGCGCGAAGAGTTTCGCGTTGTCGGCCTGAAAGCCGTGCAGACCGGCCTGGATGATCTGGTCGCCGCCCTTGCGGACCGTCGCGTCGCCGGGTTGGACCTCAATGTCGTAGAACGGCCGGTCGTCGGCGCGCGATCCGGCTCCCCACAGCAATGCAGCGCCGTGACCCAGGAATCCAGGAGCGGCGGTGAGCAGCCAAAGGAATACGGCGATGCCGGTGAGCGACGCCGCAGCGGCGAAGGCGAATCGTGCCGAAGGCACCAACAGCGATGGTTCCGCCTTCGGGGTCACCACCAGCGTGTCGGCAGCCAGCAGTTCCAGGAATGGATCGGCGCTGGCTTCGCCGTTTCTCTCGACGAAGGTCAGAAGCCGCTGCTGGAAATCGGGACACTTGCCCTCCACACGGCTGGCCGCAAACCTGCGATTCAAACGGCGTAGCGGTATCACCAGCGCCAGGATCGCGGTGGCGGCGAGCGACAGGAATAGCAGCAGCCGCGCACCTGTGACGCTCGGCGCCGAGAATGCGAACCTGTCGATTAGCAGGACCAGGAGAATGGTAGCGCCGGCGAGGACCACGGTGGTCAGCGCGATTCCGGAACTCCAGGCTCCGGCCCGAAGCCGTTGCTCGATACGCCCCAGATACCGATTCAGTTGCTCGCGGTTGCTCATGATGCTCCCGCTCTGCCCTCAAGATATCGAGAGCCGATCCATGTCTCAACTACCGCTACAAGGATTGCGCCCAGAATCACGTACCACCACAGCCGGAAAGGAGCCGCTTCGCCGGTCTGTCCGGCGGCCAGCGGATCCTGACTCGTATTCTGCCACAAAGCGGTGGTCTCGGCGGCAAGAACCTCAAGGTCCGACTCGCGGCGGTCAGCATTGACGGCGGCCAGTTCCTGACGGCCGCTGGCGGCGCGGATACTGTAATAGCCCTGACGCGCCAGTTGCAGCGTCGACGCAGTCGCTGCTTCGGCCAGCGACAGAGCGCGCGCGCCGTCGGGATCCAGAGCTTCCACGGCGATCCCCTGCTCTTTTGCGGAGCGCAATTCAATATACGAATCCACCGGATAGGCCGGCGGACGCGCGGCCTGCCCGGCCAGGTAAGCGGCAGTCTGCTCCACAAAGGGAACAAACGCAGCATGCAGCGGGAAGTCGTTTGAAATGTTGTCAAACGTTGAGGCAAACACCAGGACCCGGCCTTCGCCGATCTTTTTCTCCATCAGCAGCGGGGTCAGATCGTCGAGCCGGGCCAGAATCCGTGCGGACCCGGGGTCGATGCGCGACGTCTGATAGAACCGCACATTCTCGAGTTTGTTGACCCGCTCCAGCATGGGGTGTCCGGCATCTACGTTGGATGCCGCCTGAAAGCGCTGGCCGGACGCCGGCACGTGGCGCGCCTCGGCAATCGCCTCGTCGAACAACGGGACCCTGGGCCGCAGCGCCGCGGAAGGGCCCACGGCGATCAGCACGCCGCCGCCGCCGCGAACGTAAGCCCCCAGCGATTCGATAAATGTTGGCGGCAACGAACCGGCATCGGAGACGACAACAGCCGCATAGTTCGACGGCTTGACGTGCGCGGTCTGCTCCGCGCCCAGCGCCTCGACTTGAAAAGCTCCGTCGGGTGAAGCCTCCATTGCCGAGCGGAAGTACGTGAGCGCTCGCGGATGCCGTGACTCGTGCACCAGCAGGACGCGGCGCGGGTCGCTGCGGTCCACGGAGAAATAGAATTGATCGTCGCCCGGCAGCTTGTCCGCCGGATCGATGCGGACTTCGCAGCGCGTCAGGCCATAGGGCACTTCAAGAGTCAGGAACTCCACAGTGGCCCGCCCATTCAGGGGCACTGTGACAGCCTTCGTTTCCGCGACGCGACCGTTGACGACTAACGAGACCCGGCGCTCGGCCGCCGGAGTTCCGAAACCGGCAATGGTGGCCTGGACGCGAGCTTTCTTGGGGTCCTGTACGCGTCGCGGGGCGGAGACGCTCTCCACGGCCCAGTTGGGTTCACTTGCGGCCGTTGCGGCGTGAACGATGAACTTCGCATTTTCCGGAAGCTGCCAATCCGCGAGGCTGACCGGCGCCGAGGACTTCTGCATGTCGCTGAAGAAGTGCACTTCGAGCGGCAGTTGCGACGCCTGGGCCACGGAACGCAGGCCACGCGCCAGTTCCGCAAATGAGCTGCGAGAATCGCTCTGAGTGATGGCCTGGACCGCTCCGCGCAATGCCGCGATGTCGGCTACCGGCTGGGTCATCAACTGCACCGACGACCCGAACGCCAGCACCAAGCCCTGGTTCTCCGGAGCCCAGGTGGCCAGCAGCGCTCCCGCTTCGCGTTTGGCGCGTCCCAATCGGTCTTCGGCTCGCATCGAGAAGGAATTGTCGATGGCCAGCACCACGAGCTTTCGCCCGGCGCCGCCAGCCGCTCCTTGCCGCTTGACGAAGGGATCGGCAAAGGCGAGCACCAACAGCAGGAGCAGCGCGGTCCTCAGGGCGAACAGCAGAAGGTAACGGAGCCGCCGGTATTTGATCGAACTCTGCACGTGCCGTTCGAAGAACATCAGCGAGCTGAACGCCAGCTTGGGTGACTCGTGTTGGCGAAGCAGGTGCACGTAGATGGGCAATCCCACCGCCAAAGCGCCGGCCAGAAACCAGGGAGCCAGGAATCCCATTACATCCTCCCCTGGCGCAGGCTCAGGTATTCGCGCAGAGCCTCGTCGAGCGGCCGCGAAGTATTTAACAAGAAGTAGTCTATGCCCGCGGCCTTGGCCTTTTCTCGCATCGTAGAGATGTGCGACTCGATCTTGGCCGAGTATTCCGTGGCCGCGTACAGCGGCGACACATCCAGCGAATCGCCCGTCTCCATGTCTTCGAGCAGCAGGGGCCGGTCAAACTTCGGCGATAACTCCTGCGGATCGAGCACATGAAACAGCAACAGCTCGCTGCCCCGGAAGCGCAGCGGCTCGACGGTCTGGATCACCGATTCCGGCTTTTCATAAAAGTCCGACACCACGACGACGATGCCCCGTCGCCGCAGGAAACTCTGACAATGAATAAAGGGCTTGGCGAAGTCGGTCCGCGCGCGCGGCTCAGCACTGTTCAGGGCATGCAGCAGACGAGCCAATTGCCCTTGCCGTGTGGTGGGCCGGATGAACTGGCGGATCTCGTCATCGAAGATCAGTACTCCGGCTCCGTCGCGCTGCTGCTGAATCGCCAGGTAGGAGATGGAGGCGCACAGGTAACGGGCGTAGTCGATCTTCTTCACTCCGCGCGAGCCGAACCCCATGGACGCGCTGGCGTCGAGCAGCATGGTCACCAACGTGTTGGTTTCCCCACGGTAACGCTTCAGGTAAGCGCGCTCGGTCCGCGCATAGACGTTCCAGTCGATATGCCGCAGGTCATCGCCTTCCGAGTAAGCGCGATACTCGGCGAACTCCTGGCTGAAGCCGTAATCCGGCGAGCGATGCAGTCCGGAGACAAACCCGTCCACCACCGTCTTGGCGACGAGTTCCAGGCCGGAAATACCTGCCAGCACCGACGGATCGAGGAAGCGCTGCAGCATTTGCGTCTCTATTCCTTGGGCGGAACCTTCTCGTCGAGCAGCTTCTTCAGAATGTCATCCGGAGTCAGGCGGTCTGACTCGGCCTGGAAATTCAACAACACGCGGTGCCGCAAGACGGGTGTCGCTAGAGCGCGGACATCCTCGTAGGTCACGTGGTAACGATGGGCCATCAAGGCGCGGGCTTTTGCGGAAAGCACCAGAAACTGTGTGGCTCGGACGCTGCCGCCATAGTTGACGTACTTGCGAACAAACTCCGGCGCTTGCGGATCGCTGGGCCGCGTGGCGCGTACCAGCTCAATGGCGTAGCGGGCCACGGAATCGGCCACCGGCACCAAACGCACAAGGTGCTGGAATCGTAGAATCTCCTCGGCGTTCGTCACTGGCTCCACCTTGGCGGTATCCGTTGTAGTGGTCAGCGCGATCACCTTCATCTCTT
>CAYPHP010000001.1:23153-37802 GCA_964410045.1 uncultured Acidobacteriota bacterium
CAGCGTGTTGAAGAGGAAGCGGTCGAGTTGGGCCTCGGGAAGCGGATACGTTCCTTCGAGTTCGATGGGATTCTGCGTGGCCAGCACAAAGAACGGACGCGGCAAGCTGTGATGATTCCCGCGAACCGTGCAGGAGTGCTCTTGCATGGCCTCCAGCAACGCCGACTGGGTCTTGGGCGGAGTGCGGTTGATCTCGTCGGCCAGCACGATGTTACCGAACAGCGGACCCTTCACGAAGGTCCAGCGCCGGTGGCCGGTGGTGGGATCCTCCTCGATGATGTCCGTGCCGGTGATGTCCGACGGCATCAGGTCCGGGGTGAACTGGATGCGCCGGAACTCCAGGCCCAGGGTTTGCGCGATGGTCCGCACCAGCAGGGTCTTCGCCGTTCCGGGCAATCCGGTGATCAGGCAGTGTCCACCGACAAACAGCGCGGTCAGCACCTGGTCAAGCACATCCGCCTGGCCGACAATGACGCGGCGGACCTGGCTGACGATTTCACGGTGCACGGCTTGGAAGCGCTCGATACTGGCCTTCATTTCAGCGGAGTCGGGTGTGAGTTGAGTAGTAGTTATCATGTCGGGTTGGCTTGGTGTCCTTATTGGCTCAGTTCCAGGAGCAGCTTTTGCGCCGGCCGGTAGTTCGGGGCCGCTTCCAGCGACAGCAGCACTTGATCCTTGGCTTCGTCCTTGCGGTTCGCGGCATTCAGGGCGCGCGCCAGGTTATAATGCGCGGCCGCGCGGTCTTGGGCGTTGGAGTCCACTGCGGCGGTGTATTCGCGGATCGCCCCTTCCATGTTTCCAGTTTCAAAATACAGGCTGCCCAGCCGCCGGTGCAACTCTTCGTCACCGGTGGGACCGATGTGGTTGATGCGGTTGAGGGTTGCCGCCGCTTCTTTCTTGCGGCCCGCCTCTTCCTGCAGCGCGGCCAGTTGCTTCAGCACCGCGGGACTGCGGCCTCCCACGCGGGCATACTCTTCGAGTTGAGCCGCCGCGCGCGCCTTGTCGCCTTTAGCCAGCCAGGCCTCGGCGAGAAACTCGTAAACGCTGCCGGCCTCCACGTAGTCCGGGTAGAGATCGCGGATCGCCTCTCCCTCCCGGATCACATCATCATGTTTCCGGGCGCGAGCCGCCTCCGCCACGGTCTTGATTCCTTGCCGCCACTTGTCGAAACCCTCGACGGTCTTGCCGGTGCGCCCGTCTAACCAGGCCATGAACTGGCGATCGAACTCCTCGGGCGTGACCCCGAGTTCGAGTTCCACAACCTGCGCAGTGGTCTTGGCCGCGGCAAAACCGCGGACCATGCCCAGCAACTTTGCCGCCCCCCATTTCTGCTCGATGAAGTCGCAGATCTGGCCGGCTTGGAAGTACGAGACGATCACCTGCGAATCGTAATTGGGGCGGATGAAGCCGCGATCCAGTTCTTTCACAGGAAGCAGCTTCTTCTCGCGGATGGCGGCGATGACTTCCGGACTCAAGCGATCACCCCAACCGGTGGCTGCTGCGGTCTCGTCATGCACCGCCAGTCCCTCGGTAAACCAGCGAGGAACGCGATGCTTGGTTGCGGTTAGCACGTAGACGTGGCTCATCTCATGCCACAGCGTGCTGGCCCAGTGGAAGCTGCCCGGCTTGCGGCCCGACGGGCTGTCCATGGCCACGACGTAGCCAAAAGTGGCGCCCAACGCGCCCAGCCCCGGCATGCCCAGTGTGCGCACGGCGAAGTCTTCGTGGTCCGGGTAGACCTCCACCTGCGCCGGGCGGTCCAGCGTGAACTGGTACTTCTTCTCGAAGGTCTGCATGGCGCGCTTCATCTCCGCCTCGAAATACGGGCGAAGCAGCGCAGCCTCTTTCTTGTGCAGCTTCAGGATCATGTTGCCGCTGCGGATGGTCTCGAAGTTCTTGTAGCTGTCAATCAAGCGCAGCGTGTTGACCGTTGCCGGATTGCGATAGTTGGCGTCGTAAGCCAGTTCCAGGTGACGACGCGCATCCTGCTCCTGGCCTTGCCGCATCAGATTGACGCCATGATCCGTATGCGCCGACTACAGTTGCGGATGGCGCTCGACAGCCTTGCGGTAGAGAGCGATCCCCTCCTCGTAACGACGGTTCAGGATGAAAAAACGGCCGGCGGTGGCCAGCGCCTGCCCATAGCGCGGGTCGACGCGGAAGATCCGTTCGAGCCACGGCGATTCCTTCGCGTCATTCAGCAAATCAATCGCTGCGCGGATGGCCATGGCGTTCAGCGCCCGATCGGATACCGCCAGCGCTTGATCCGCCGCGGCCTTCGCTTTTTCCTGGTCGCCGTCTTCGAGCGCCAGCTTGGCCAGCAGTTCGTGGCCTTCCACCAGTTTCGGATCGATGGCCACCGCCGCCTTGGCCATCTCAACGGCTTTCTTATCGAACGAATCGCTGGCGACAAGAGCCAGGCCGAGGATGGCGCCGGTGTGCTCGGGATTGATCTTCAGGGCTTCCTGAAAGAGCTTCGCGGCGTCCGCGGGTTGAAACCGTTCGTAATAGAGCCGCCCCCAGCGAACGCGATAGTCGGCATTGCCCGGTTCGGCAGCCACCGCCGCTCGGAAGAAATCGTTAGCCGCAACGTAGTCGCCTCGGCGCCAGGCCGCCTCCGCCTGCTGATAGGGTTGGGCACGGGCATCCGCCACGCAAAGCAAGAGGCCAAGGCATACGGTAAGGGAGCGTCCCGTCATCTACTTGTCCAACTCCGCTTGAAGCTTGGCCAACTCCAACAAGAGGCCCGTGAGTTGCGTCTTGTATTCGGCGGCGGGCATCGCGGCCTTCCCATACTTCAGTTTGTCGATCTTCTGCTCCAGTTCTTCCTTCTTCTCGATGAGTGCGCGGCGGGCCGGATTGTTCCACGCGGCTTCCACACCTCCCAGCCGCAGGATGGTGAAACGTCCGGCGAGACCTTGGCTGCCTTCCCACAATTGAGGGTGCTCGGTGGCTAATCTCTTCTGCGTTTCGTAAAAGCCTTTCGTCTTCTGCTCTGCATACTGAAAGGCTTCCCTGGCGCTGACGGTTTCGTTCTTGTCGGTGTCCGCTGCCGCGTCCTGCAGGGCGGCCAGCCAATAACGGGCGAAGACCGTGGCATTCCGTTCGGTGCCTGACTTCGTCGCTGAAATCAGCACGCGATTCTCAGCCTGCAAGGCGGCCTGGAAAGCGCCGCTGGAACTGGTAGTGTTGACCACAAGCTGCCGTCCGGCCTTGATGCGGCCCAAGAGTTGGGCCAGTTCCTCGGCGGCGATATCCGGACCCGGCAGATTGAACTTATAGTCCACTCCATCAAAGGTCCCGTGACCGATCAGGATCAACACGAAATCATCCTGGGCGCCGGCCGTCTGGGCCTCTTTCGCTAACGCGGCGCGCAGGCGATCGCGCGTTGCCTCGGCGCCAACCAACGACTGGGCCTTGGTGACCTTGGCGATGTCCTGAGCCCACGCGGCGAAGCGTTGCACGTAGTCTGGCTCGCCTCCCAGGCCCGCTACCGTCACCACGCGGGTCGCGGCCTGCGCGGACAACGCGGCCAGCAACAAGAGCATGCAGCGCTTCATACCGCGCCCCATTTCCGACGCAGCAGCCAGTCTCCGCCGCGCAGCAACAGGATCAGCAGCAACACCGCGGGCATGTTCCAAAGTTCCTTGGTTTCCCGCGTGGTGATCCCGGCTTCGGAGTAGGCCACATCCTGCGCCAAACGCGCCAACTCGGTGGGCCGATAGTAGCGCCCGCCGGTTTGCTGGGACAAATTCTCCAGCAGTTCACGGTTCTGCTCGGTTCGGAAGTCTTCGGCCAGCCCGTCCTCCCGGCGGAACGTGAACACATCACGACCTGCCTCTTCCCCACGATGGAAGGCGACAATCTCAGCGACGTACGACCCGTTCTTGGCCGCGTTCCAGTCGGCGCGATACTCGCCCGGCGTCAGCGGATCAGGCTGGAGCGCTACCGTTTCGTGGCTGCCTTCCGGGCCCATGATCCGGGCTTCCACGGTGGCGTCGCCGGCCGGCAAGTAACTGACGTCGCGGACACGGGCATGAATTGGAATCCAGCCGTCATCCCGCAGAATCAACTCTGGAGTGGAGGCCACCACGCGGCCGCGGGTGTCCGACACCAGCCAGCGCAACAATTGCTGCCAGAACATCTCGTGGCTCTTGTCCTCGACCGGTTGCAACATCTGCCAGCGCCAGGTGCCGGCGGAAGCGAGGAGCGCGGTTCGACCCGTCCCGTAATTCTGAATCGTCAGCAGCGGAAACTTCCCGTGACCCGCCGCGGTGAACTCCACCAGCGACACGGCGCCCGCCTTGGGTGCGCCGACTTCCTGGAAGTTCGCCAGGTAGGGCAGCTTTTTCCAGCGCGCCACGTTCTTCGCGGAATCTTCATCCAAACGGCAGATCAGGTTATCGCGTCCTGCGCCCGTCAGGTCCACGGTCGCCGGATCACGAAAGAAGGTGATCTTCTTGGCCGGCAAGGCGACCGGCAGCAGATCGGCCATCGCCGACTTGTCGTATCCCCCTTCGGCCAGACCCAAGCGTCCGGCAAGAAACAGCACGCCGCCGCCGCGCCGGTCGACAAACTGTTTCAACAGCTCCTGCTGGGCCGGCGTGAAGTAGCTGGCTTCCAGGCCGCCGACAATCACTCCGGTGAACGGGAAAAGTTCCTCAGGTTTGCTGGGAAAGCCCTCCTCCAACTCTTTGGGGTTGGAGATTCCCTGACGGTAGATCTTGTTCTGCGTGGTACGCAGCATGGTCACCAGGGCCACGGCCTTGTCTTCTTCCATCGCCCGCCGGATAAACTTGAATTCCCACCTCGGCTCGCCCTCGATATACAGGATGCGCATCGGCGAGGAATCCACCGTGAGCAGACGGGTCAGCGCGTTGTTACGGGGGCTCTCTTCCCCTTCGATGGGATCCAGGCTGACCTGCAGGTTCCGGGCCCCCGATGTGCCCGCCTGAAAAGTGATGGTTTCGCTCTGTTGCGTGGCGTCGCGTTGAAATATGACTTCCTTGGAGGCCAGGACCTTGCCGCTGTCCCGCACGGTGAGTTTGGTGCGGCCCTGGGGAAATCCGGTCTGGCGAAAGGAGACGCGCGCCGCTACGCGGGAGTCCACCAGCACACGCGAGGGAACCTCCACCTCCGCAATCTCCACATCCTTGCTGGGCTTCTCGTTGCCGAAGCCCACGGTGTGCACCGGAATGCGGCGGCGGCGGATCTCGGCGATGGCCCCGGCGTCGATGCCGCCGCTGGTATCCGAGCCATCGCTCATCACCACGATCGCGCCAACCGGAAGGGCCGCCGACTCCGAGGCCAGTTGCTTCAGGTTCCCGCCGATCCGCGAGGCCGTCCCACCGGCCGTCAGTTGTTCGGTCTTTTCGATGCGCTCCAGCCCTCCTGACAGCCGGTACATCCGCACCTGGAACTTCTTCTGCAGTTCCGGCAGGAGGGAAGGATTCAAGGCTGTCAGCACCTTGTCCTTGCGGGAGGTGCCGTCCTCGCGCACCGCCATGCTTCGGGAATCGTCAATCACCAGGGAGACGATGTTCTGTTGCGGCTTGAGCATGGCCACGCTCAACGCCGGTTGCCAGAGCAGCAAGAGCAGCAGAACGATCAACGCGGTTTCCAGTCCCCAGAGCACGGCGACCTGGCGCGGAGGCCGAGCGCCGCGACGCCGCTGCAGCAGCCCGGCCACAAGGACGGCCGCCGCAACCGCCAGCAGGATCAGCACCCAGGCAGGCCATTTGCTCATCAGGACAAACTGGCCCTTGGCGAACGCCGTGCTCGGGTACTTGAAGATGATCTCGAACATTTGCTTTCCGCGTCTAATGGGTCATCGCGTAGATGATGTAGTTGACCCCGATGCGGTAGGCCAGTGAGGTGAATTGTTCCGGATAGTCCGGGGAGTCCGCCCACTCCCAGGCATCTCCGAGATCCATGTTGTGACAGATGGCCACCACTACACGGCCCTTGTCGTCGTAGATGGCTCGCCAGCGAGCCTCGTAACCATCCTGTTCGTGGGTGACGCCGCGCATGAGCGGCGAGATGCCGGGCACTTGCACGCGCTGGTCAAGGTCGTAAATGACGTGAAAGATCGGGTCGCTGTTCGGCAACTCGACAATGGTCCGGCCGGGAAACACTTTGTTCATGCTCTCCACAAAGATGGCCCATTCCCGGGTTCCATGGAAGTCGTCGACCATCAGGAATCCGCCGCGGTTCAGGTAGTCGCGCAGCTTGACCACCTGGGCGTCCGAGAGTTGCCAGTGGCCGACCTCGACCCCGTATATCCACGGCGCGTTGTAGATTTCGTCGCTATCGAGGTCCACGACCTGCTCCACGGAGCGGGTGTGCAGACGCGTCAATCGCCGCACGCCCTGCACAAACTGCCGCTCGGCCTTGGGACCATCGGTGGTCCAGGAGCCGCCCCAGCCGCGTCCGTAGTACGCGAAAACCTCGTGGACGGGATAGCGCAGTCTGGCAAAGGCCCACTCGGTCTTCTCGTTTGCGTCGGCGGGCATCGGCAGGTCGCGATCGTAGAATCGGCCGCGCCGGCCCTGGAATTGGGCGTACGTGCTCCCCAGAATCGTGAGCAGCGACAACGCCAGCAGAATGGCAGCACGCTTACACATGCGCTCCCTCAATCCCGCACTTCACATCACGAACGCTTTCCTTGTGCACGGATTCTATCTCAAACTCCAGGCCGCTTGAAATGTCTCGCTCTTCTGGCTGGGGTAGACGCGCTTGCCGGTGGTTCCGTTTCGGGTTACCATGCCTCCACTTCCTGTCGAGGGGGACCGCCATGGGGCGTTTGATCGCTTGGACTCTTCTCTTGGGATCGCTGGCAGCGGCCCAAGCACCCAGCGTCCGCATCACTTGGATCGGGCAGGCCTGTTTCGTGGTTCAGAACGCCGATGGTACGGGAACCGTAGTGCTCGATCCGCCGGTGGCATCCGTCGGTTACACCCTGCCCTCGCTCCGCGCCGACGTGGTGACCATCTCGCACAATCACACCGATCACAACAACTCCGCGGGCGTGGCGGCCGGATTCACTCTTGTGGACGGGAGAACCACGACCGCCCGAACGGAGGCCACTGCAGCTACCCTCCCGTTCATCCTGATCCCGGGCTTTCACGACAATACCAGCGGTTCACAGCGCGGCTCAAATACCATCGTCCGCTGGACCCAGGGTGGCATCACCTTCGCCCATTTCGGGGATTACGGCCAGGACCGCCTGAGTGACGCCCAACTGGCCGATCTGCGCGGAACGGACGTGATCTTCGTTCCTGCGGGCGGGTTCTTCACGATTGACGCAGCGGGAACCGCGAACCTGATTTCACAAGTCGGCCCCAAGGTTGCCATCCTGATGCATTACCGGACGGCCATTGGCGGTCCCGCGCAACTGGCCGGCTTCCCCGCGATCTCCAATCCCTTCCCGGACCTGGTGTTTCAACCCGCGACGGTCACGCTGACCCGTACAGCCCTCCCGGCTACCACCCAAGTGTGGATGATGGAGCCACGCGGCGATGCCGTAACGGTGAACGCGGCGGGATTCACTGCGGGTGTGCCTATCGCTCCCGGCTCCCTGGTTTCCGTGTTCGGCCCATTCACGGCGTCCGCGACCAACGCTGCTGCGGCCCTGCCGCTGCCGCGCCGGCTGGGCGAGACCGAAGTGCTGGTGGGCGGGACCGCCGCGCCTCTGCTCTATGCCTCCCCGCAGCAGATCAACGTGCAGATTCCGCGCGGCACGACTTCATTGGGCCAAACAACGGTCGAAGTGCGCGTGGCCAGTCAGACGGTAGCTCGGGGAACCGCGACGTTGATCCCGACGGCGCCGGGCATCTTCGCCATCGCGGATGCCAGTGGGCGCCTAATCTCATCAACCAATCCGGCTCAGCGCGGCCAAACCGTGGTGATCTATGCCAGCGGCCAAGGCGCGACCACGCCGGCGGTAGACGATGGCGCCGCAGCTCCCGCGCAACCCCCGGCCACCACGGCAGCCGCGCCCTCCGTGATCGTCGGCGGGAAGTCGGGAGCGGTCCAGTTCAGCGGGCTGGCTCCGGGCTTCGCCGGGCTGTGGCAGATCAATGTGACCATACCGCTCGACGTGCCGGCGGGTTCGTCCGCGGACCTCTACCTAGTGCAGGCGATCCGCAGCAACACCGTCAGCATTGCGCTTCAATGATTCGCTTGGGTCATTTCCAGAAGCGTCAGCACCGTCCGCCAGTTCCGGAATGTGCTGGCGGTCGCCAGCCCAGACTCGAAGAAGGCATTCGTGAGTTTGGATTTGCCAAAGCCGTTCGGAAGGCACAGGTAGATCTCCCGTCCGCGCACTTCGAACAAGTCACCCGGTGAGTGCTGCGGATCGAGGACTGAGACTCGGCGAGGGTCGGGCCGATCCGCGAGGAACCCGACGTGGAGCGTCTTCGGGTCCTTCACCGACTTGCGAAACGGATTGCCCTCAACAACTCCCTGAAGTTCCTTTGCGGAACGCAAGACAACCGGCGCACGGAATCCGAACTTCCTAAAGATCCCCTCGGAGATGATCTGAGGAACCTGCTTGGCAACCTCAGGCGGCGAGCAAAAGACCGCATTGCCGCTTTGAATGTAGGTCCTGACCTCCGCGCATCCGGCCTTGACCAGCATGTCGGTGAGATCGCGCATGGGCAGCTTGTTCATGCCGCCCACGTTTACCGCACGCAACAAGGCCACGTAAACCGTCACGGGGAGACCCTACTTTGGACTGACGGCCCCCGCGGCCGGCCAGGTGGAATCGCCCACGCGCTTCAGGGTGAGTTCAACAAAGCGCACCGGATCGCGGCCGGGCATGATCCGCTCGCCGTATTCCTTCCACACTCCGTCTTTGATCACCGCCGTGTTCCGGATGGTCATGGGTCCGGCGGGAATCTCCCAGATCACGCCGTCGGCCGTCAGAGTGAGGGCGAAATCTCCAACGTTTCCTTGAGCATAAGTGCGGATGTTGTACGTGCGCTTGTCCGGGTTATACGAAATGATCCCGAAGGCATTGAAGGCCACCTTACCGTCTGCTGCATAACCTTTGCCCTCGACGACTTTCACCGACCCGTCCAGGAATGGACCGACGCGTTCCGTCTGGGTGACTTCGTGCTTCTCGCCGGTTGGCGAAATCGTCCAAGCCGGTCCTCGCCACACTCCGTCCATGAACGAGAGCTTGGCCATCGCCTCCTTTTGAGCGGCGATCAAGACAGCCGGATCAGGCCGCCCTTGCGCTGTTGCGGTTAACGAAGCTCCGGCGATCAAGGTGAGGGCAAGCAAGGCAAACGGGCGTTTCAGCATTCCTGGTTTCTCCTGATTAGCGGTTCAGTGTCTGGATTTCGTTTGAAACTGTCAAGGTTCTGAGCACCTTCCGATGGCAGTCTTCGCAGATTCCGTGGGTGATCGAAGGCAGCAGGGCGCGTTCGAAGAGACGCAAGTGCATGACCGCCTCCTCGACCTCCTCCCATTCGCCTTCCACCTGGACCTTCTTGCACCAGCCGCAGGCCACCAGCAGATCGTCGGAGCGGGCTTCGCGGCGCTCCCAGAGGCTTTGTGACTCGCGCTCCGTCTCGGAAACCGCGCGGGTGCGAAACTGAACTGCGCCACCTTCTGCGGCGCTCATTTCCATTTCCATCAGGCGCCGGAGGTCGGGCGAGTCACAACGGAAATTGAACCGGAGAAGGCAGCCATTCCGAGTGCGCTGCAGAAGCAGCCGGTAGAGCTGGCGAGTCGTGGAATCAACCAGGAAGTCCCACAGCGAGCGGCCGAGCACCTTTGCGGATGAGACGCCGTGGCCGGCATTTGCCAAGGCGAACCGATCCCATTCTGGATCGGCGAATACGATCACGTCGCGCTGATCCACCTGGTAGACCAGCTTCTGTCTTTCCACAATCACGCTCCTATTCTATGTCGCGCTACCGGGCTTAGGACTACGGAAGAACGCCAGAAAAACCAGCAGCGATACGATCACCCCAACGCAGGGCACCAGCCAGAAGCCGCTCCAGTCGGTGGTCCTGGTTGCGGCATCGGTGTAGGCCTGGGCGACACGGCCGGAAAGCTCGCTCCCCAGGTACATGCCCACGCCATAGGTCAAAAAACTGAAGAGGGCTTGGGCGGAGGCCCGGATCTGGCGCGGAGCGGTGTTGTCCACGTGAATGAAGCCGGCGGCGAAAAAGAAGTCGAAACAGAATCCGTGCAGGGCCACGCCCGCCAGCACCAAGGCCCAGGGATGTCCGATGGAAAAAAAGGCGTAGCGCAGCCCCCAACAGAACATGCCCAGCGCCAGTACCCAGCGCATCCCCAAACGGCGGAGGAACCACGGCAGGATGGGCAGGAAGAGCATCTCCATGAACTGGCCGATGGTCATGGTCGACGCCACGTCTTTGACGCCCTGTCCTTGCTCAAGGAACTGACCGGTGAAGCTGTAATAGAAGGCCAACACGATGGTGATGACCAGGGACACTCCAAAGAAAACAGCAAAAGACTTGTCCTTCATTAAGCCGAAAGCCTGCACGAAAGGCATGGTTCCGCCGCGGGCGCCGGCCGGTGGCGTGTGTGGCAGGGCAAAGCTGAACAGGCCAAGAGCCAGCGAGGCCCCTGCGGCCAGCAGCAACGGTTGATTGGTGTGGTAGTCAAGGAACTGCCCGACCACCAGGTTGACCGCGATCCACCCGATGGTCCCGAGTACACGAATGCCTGGAAAGTCGCGTTCTCCATTCGGGAGGTGGGCGAAGGAAATAGAATTCGCCAACGCCAGCGTGGGGTTATAAGCCAGGGAGTAAGCCAGTGTGACGCCGGCCAACAACGGAAACTGAGCGGAATCCTGAATCTGGGCCATCCAGAACAGCAACCCGGCTCCGGACAGATGCAATACGGCCATCAGGCGCTCGCTGGAGAAATAGCGGTCGGCGATCTGGCCCACAAACAGCGTGGAAATAATCGCCCCCAGCGGAATCAGGCTGTACATCGTGCCAACCTGGGTCTTGGAGAACTGCAGGTGCTCCAGGTAGTTTCCCAGGACCACAAACCATGCTCCCCAGATGGAAAACTCCAGAAACATCATGACGGAGAGCCGCAGGCGCAGGTCGAGCGACATTCGGGCGGAGGGAGATTGCGCGGACATGAGAGGAAGAGAGTACCATCACCGGCCGGGGTGCGGCCAGCAGCTACTGGGGGTTCAGAATGCTCTCAGGAACAGGTGACGTTGCAGGCGGTTGAACGAGTCCGGCGCGCCGGCCTCTATTGGCCCGCTTCCACCGGCTGTTCTTCTTCAACCGCGACTTCACCGGCTTCGCCCATCTCCGGCTCCAGGACGATTCCCTGCTCTTTGGCTAACTTGCGCTGGGCCCGGCGCTCGGCCTTCATCTTCTGCTTCTCTTTGCGCGCCACTTCTTTGCGGCGCTTCTCAAATGAGGTTTTCGATCTCGATGCCATGGAGACCTCCCGGTCGCGGTTTTTCGGCCGTACGGATCAGCTTACCAGCGGGGCTCACGCGGCTGACGAACCGCGCCGCGATAGTCGTCCCGGGACCCGCCACCGCCGCCGCCCCGACCACCGCGGCCGCCACGCCCGCCGCCACCGCCTCCTGGGCCGCGTTCCGTCTTAGGCTGGGCTTCGTTGACGCGCAGTTGCCGGCCATCGAGCTCCTTGCCGTTCAGTGCGGCGATCGCGGCCGATGCCTCGCTGGAATTAGCCATTTCCACAAAAGCGAAGCCGCGAACTCTTCCGGTGTCACGGTCGGTCGGGATGCTGACCTTGGTAATCTCGCCGAAAGGCTGGAACAGGGCCCTCAGGTCGTCCTCGGTGGTGTGAAAACTCATGTTGCCTACGAAAATGCTGGTCATGGTGCTTCTCCTGGGTGCCCGCAAGCGAGCCAAGCTGGTGGTGCTGTTTGAGGGAGTCGGTCAAAAATAGCAGAATGCGCGAGTCCGAGCGACTTCGTCAAAACCACTGACGAGTATATCACACGTGATGGAGTTGGGCGGGGACCGCGCGCCGGCGCACGCGGTCCCCGAACCCTGACTCTAGAAGCTGACGCGCATCGAGAACTGGGCTCGACGGGCATTGGTGCCGTCCGGGAAACCGCCGGAGGCGGTGCCGGTGCCCACGCCGGCAACCGGCGTGAGAACCCCCGCCGCGGCGCGATACGCCGTATTAAGAACGAAGGTGTCGCTTACGCGATTGAACAGGTTGAAGGCCTCGAAGTTGAAGTCCAGTTTCACCCGTTCGCGGATGCTGAACTGCTTGGTGATGCGCGCGTCGGTCCGGTAGGTTTGATCGATATCCACGCTGGAGCGCGGTAGAAACGGCACACGGCCTGCCCCGCCAAATCCGTTCAGCGAGCCGGTGAAAGCCAAACCAGCGATGGCGGTGCCGATTGTCACCGTAGGATCGGTGGCCTGCGCCGATGCCAGCGTAGTGATGAGGGACAACTGCCAGCCATTCAGTGCGTGATTCGCAAACGATGAGCTGAAATCCTTGCGCGGCGGGGTGGCGATCGCGGTGATCACCATGCGGTGACGCTGGTCGAGCACCGAAGAGCCCTTCTCGCCCGAATAATCGCCGTTGGCCAGAGTGCGCGGTGCGTCCGTCAAGAAGACGTTGGAGCCCCCACCACCATGGTTCAGGTCCCTGGCATGTGACCACGTATAGGCAATCGCGCCTTCCACCCACTTGGCTGCGCGACGACGAAGCTGCACGGCCAGACCGTCGTACCACAGACGCCCGCCGTTATCGATCAACTGTACCCGGCTATACCGTCTGTCCACTTTGTTAGCGGATAGATAGGTTGGCGTGGTGTACGTGCCGACCTGCGTCCCGGCAGTGTCGTTGATGCGATAGGTGGCGGTCCCGCTGGCGGGGCCGATATTCAGGTCGCGCGTGGTCAGAATCTTCACGCCACGATTCCACAGGTAGGACACCGTGATGCTGGTGTTCTTGCTGAGTTGCTGCTCGATCCCGAAGTCCATCTGCTGGGTGTAGGGCGTGGCCAGGTCGTCAATGGCGAACGAGAGGCTGACCGATCCGGCCGGAGGGTTGCGGTCGATCCCCGTCAGCCTGGCCGGGAATACCGGTCCGGCGGCCAAGTCGGAGGCGGTCGCGCCCTGCAGGGTGATCGACTTCTGGACCGTGCCGTTCAACTGATGCAGCCGCGAAATGGTGGCGGAAGGAAACCGCGCATAGAAGATCCCATACCCGGCCCGCAGCACGGTGCGGTCATTGTTGAACGAATAAGCGATCCCGATGCGCGGGGCGAAGTTCTTCTTGGGCTCGGGAATCCGTCCGGTCTTCGGATAGTCGGGATTGGCCTGGGCGGGCTGGGCGAACTGCGCCAGCTCGTAGCGCAGGCCGTAGTTCAGCGTCAAGCCGCGGGTCAGCCGCCACTGGTCCTGGGCGTAGAAGTTGAAATCGCGCACGAAGGTTTTGGTCAGGAGCGGACCAAACGCCGACGAGTAACTCTGCCAGCGCTTGCCTCCGTCCAGGTTGGTCAAGTCTTGGGCGAACGCGGTGATCGTCCCGTAGGTATAGCTTCCCGTTCCATTGAACAAAGCGTCTTCGACGTCCCGGGTGTGGGCGATGTCGAATCCAAACTTTAGCTGGTGTGAGCCCTTCGTCCAGGAAAGGTTCTCAGCGAACTGAAAGCGATCTTCCGTCGGCTGAACGCGGGGCAGGTAGTTGGGAACACCCAGATTGCTTTGCCCCTGCACCGTGAGCGCCGAGCGCAGTCCGTTGGGCGGCGCCAGCTTGTCATTCGTGTAATCCGCCTGCCGGTCCTTGAACCAGCCGAAGCGGAACTCGTTGACCAGGGTCGGAGAAATAATCCCGGTGTGGGAGATCCGGGCGTTGCGATCGCGGACCGTCGCCAGTCCGTTGTTGCCGATCGCTCCGGCATTGGTGAGCGACGCCGCGGATTGAATCCCGTTGGGCGACTCCCAGTTGAGCAGGTTGAAGCTGAGGGTCAGACTATTCCGTTCGCTGGCCCGCCAATCGAGCTTGGCAAAACCCAAGTACTGCGACGCCGTCCGTTCCACGGTTCCGAAGAAGCGCGCCAGATAAGTCTGGACCGCCTGGCATTGCGCCGGCGTCGCGGGCGCCCCGCAGGTTCCGGTGAAGGTGGTTCCGGTGTAGAACTGGGTGTTGACAATTGAGCTGGGCAACGGGAAGTCGCGTTTCATGATCTCCCCGTTCACGAAGTAGAACAGCTTGTCCTTGATGATCGATCCGCCCAGGCTCCCACCGACCTGATGGCGGGACTCGGGCGGATTGAAGGCGGCGTAGCGGTCCCGCGCGTTCAGGGATTCATTGCGGAAGAACCAGTAGGCGGTCCCATGCAGGGTGTTCGAGCCGCTACGCGTGACGGTATTGATCAAGCCCCCTGAGGCGCGTCCGAATTCGGCGCTGTACCCGGAGGTCTGGACCTGGAACTCCTGGACCGCGTCAAAACAATCTTAAAATGATTAATACCATCATCGTTGACGACGAACCTTTAGCACTCGACGTGCTGGAAACCTACCTTGAAAAAGTACCTGATTTGAAATTAGTCAAGCGTTGCAGCAACGCCTTCGAAGCCAATGAAGCGCTCAAACAGCACGACATTGACCTGATGTTCTTGCACGAAGGCCAGGTGGCGGGACATTCGCGTCC
>CAYPHP010000002.1:0-19814 GCA_964410045.1 uncultured Acidobacteriota bacterium
GCGAGCGGCGTCGAGCCACGCGGCGTCCTCCGCCAGACGCTCCCGGGCGACGCCGAGAGCGCGGCGAGTCTCCTCCGGCGCAGGACCGCCACGAATGCCGCGGATGGCCACGAAGTTGACCGGGTCGAGCGCTCGGCGCAGGGCGCCTTCGTCCAGCGGAAGCTTGGCCTGCAGCAGGCGCGTCACCAACTCTTCTTCATTGCGGGACTGCCGCACCGCCTGCTGCACGATCTCATGCGCTTTGCCGAAGGGCAGGCCGGACTCCCGGACCAGCGTGTCGGCCAGTTCGGTCACGGTCAGAAACCTCTCGCCTGCCAGTTGGCGCAACCGCACGCAATCCACCTCAATACCGGCCAGCACTCCGGCCAGCAGGCGGACGGCACGGCGGGCGTCGTCGAAAGCGGTGTACACCAGCGGCTGCAAGTCGTCTTCGGCGTCGACGATGTCGCCGAACGGCGTGTTATGGACCGTCTGCATCACCGCCTGGGCCTCGCTGTACGCCCGGCTGGCCAGCACGCGGGCATGCTCCAAGGCCACTGGATTGCGCTTCTGCGGCATGATCGAGGAGATTTGCACGTAGGAGTCGGGCAGGCGCAAGTATCCGAATTCCTGGGTGCTCCACAGCAACAGGTCCTGCAGGAAGCGTCCCAGATTGATCATGGCTACCGCCAGCGCGGCGCAGGCGCCGGTCAGATAATCCACCGCGCCGATCGCGCCGTAGGAATTCTCCGCCAGACCGTCGAAGCCCAGCAGCGCGGCGGTCACGTCGCGGCGGATGGGAAAGCCGGTGGTTGTGATGGCGCAAGCTCCCAACGGCGACCGGTTGGCCGTCTGATAGGCGGCTTCCAGGCGCGCGGCATCCCGTTCCAGAAACTCGGCCGCCGCCAGCAGGTAATGCGCCAGCGTCGTCGGCTGGGCCGGTTGGGTATGCGTGTGCGCCGGCATCACCGTCTCGTGATGCTTGGCGACCAGGTCCAGCACCGAGGCACGCAGCGCCTTCTGGACCTCCAACGTCTGCAGCAACTCCCGGCGCAGCGACATGCGATAAAGGGCCAGGTCCACGTCGTTGCGGCTGCGGGCCACGCGCATCTTCCCGCCTAGTTCTTCGCCTACCTGCTCGACGACCAGCCGCTCCAGGTAGAAATAGAGATCCTCGAAGCTGCCGTCGTACTTGAACGCGCGGACCTTGCCTGTGTCGATGGCGCGAAGCGCAGCGATAAGGCGGTTCGCGTCCTCCCGAGAGATAATCCCAGCTTCCGCCAGCATCACGGTGTGGGCCGTCTTGATCGCCAGCAGGTCTTCAAGGAAGTACTTCTGAGCATCCTCGAAGTTGCGCGTCAGCACGGTTTCGAGGTAATCACGAGCCGGGAATTTGTCGGTGTTCATCCGTGTTCATCTGTGGTTTCAGGGCTTCCAGCTCAAGAGATTCGCCCAGATGCGATACGCCCCGGGAACACCCGCGGGCAACTGCCGGAACCAGGCGTAGGCGGTGAAGACATAGAGACCCTTGCCGTACTTGGCGGCCAGCATCCCGCCCTTTTGAACCGGTTCTCCCGGATCGTTACACGCCAAGAGCGGCGTGTAATCCGGCGACCACGCGCTCATGAAGTACAGTCCGCGCTCTTGTACCCAGCCTTCGAAATCAGCAGGCCCGACTCGGTTGGGCTTGGCCAGCAGCGGATGATCGGGCGCCAGCATCTCCACCGGTGCCTCCTCGACGCTGACGCGCGGCGATGGCCGACCCATGTCCATGGGATACGGACCGTAGGGGAAGCGCGTTTCCGACTGAAAAGTCTGGCCCTGATACTGCACGATCAGGATACCGCCGTTGCGGACATACTCCAGCAGACGGGCGTTGGCAGCCACCAGTTCGGGACGCGTGGAATAGCCGCGGATGCCTACCACCAGCGCATGGTAGGTGCCGAAATTGCCGGCCAGCACGTCCTCTGGAGTGAGCAGCGTCACGTCGACGCCCATCTGGCGCAACGCGGCCGGGACTTCGTCGCCCGCGCCCATGATGTATCCCACTTTTCGACCCGGCTCGATCTTCAAGTCCACGGGAACGAGTTTGGTTTCCGCCGGGCGGAACCAGATCTGTGGCGGGATGTGCGGATAGCTGATGACTTGGTATCCGCTATTGATCGGCGCAGACACCGCCGCTTTGGCGATGCGCGTCTCTCTTGCCGAGGGCGCCAGCTTGAAAACGAACGAACCTTCCTCGCCGGGACGCTGGAAATCGAACGCCTGCTCGGCGGGAGTCACGGTCCAACCTTGCGGCACAGCCAATGAAAACTTACCCTTGGCCGCAGTGCCTCCGTTGTTCCGCAGACGTACCTTCACCTCGCGGGAGCCGCCAGCCGGAAATACCAGGACCGCGGGCTCGGTCCATGCGGCAACCGCCGGCAGGACCTGCACGCGCTGGTCGCGCTGCCCGTACACAGGGTCGACATGACGGAAAAGTACAGGCTGGAGGCTGGAGACGGGAGACTGGAGGCCGGGCGCCGTCCAAGTCAGTTCGGCGGTCATCAGCGCCGGCGACTCTGGCAGCCCGATCAACTTTGGCTCGGCGACTGGAAACACATCGCCCTTTCGCTCCTGCTCCAGCCAGTAAGGTTGGGAGGGTTTGGCGTCCTCCGGTACGGACACGGTGAAGACTCGTGTCACGCTGCGGTTATACGCGACGTCGCCAGACTTCCACTCGCCGCCTTCGACCTTCCAGCCCTGTGGCGCGGTCAACGAAAGTTCTTTTGCGCTGAAGGGTGTCCCCGGCGCGCGGTTCCACACTGTCACCGTGACCCTGTAGCCCTTGCCCGGCGTCCATTCGGCGCGTTCGGCCAGCGCTTCAATCGCCTGGCCATAAGACAACTCCAGGGCTCGCGTAAAATCCTGCTCCTTGTGGCGCAACAGGAATCGCAATTCCTCGCCGGCGTTTTGAGCCATGCGCCGCACGATGCCGATTCCCGACGCCAGCAACGGCGCGATCTCCTGCGGACGGTCCTGGCGGTACTTGCCTTGGACTTCGGCGACCAATGTTTTAAGGGCGCTCACATCGCCAGTCGCCGCGCCCATCTCCGCGTAACGGTCCAGGGTGATGGCGATTCCGTCAAAGAGGTCCTTGTCGGCGGGACTCTTGGGCAGGACAGAGTCTTTCAGGATGAAACCGTTACGGGACGGGCCGACGCGGATGGGGAATCCGGCAAAGCCCTGGCTGCGGTGAAACGCCCGGCCTTCCGCGCCCAGTTGGTCGTAGGAAGCGCCCAGCACCGGATCGTAGTCGCCGAAGTCCAGGACCACAGCGCCTTCCGGAAAGGGCTGATTGCTTGATGGGCCGAAGCGGTTCACGGTGAGGTAGAACTTCTTGGGCTGCCAGGGCCGCAGTCCTTCGCGGATTTGTTCAGGAAAACGGTTGGGATCGCCCGCCGCACGGAAGGCCTCCGCGGTCAGCAGTCCAGACGTTTGGTGATTGCCGTGCCCGTCCGACGAAGTTCCCGAGAAGCGCGAAACGATGACGTCGGGCCGGTAGGTGCGAATAATGCGCACCACGTCGCCGAGGATGGCTTCTTTGCCCCACTTTTCCATGGTCTCGGCAGCGGTCTTCGAATAGCCGAAATCCAGGGCCCGGGTGAAGAACTGATCGGCGCCGTCGAGGCGGCGGGCGTCCAGCAACTCCTGGGTACGCAGCAGACCGATGGCCTCGCCTTGCTCGGTGCCCAGCAGGTTCTGACCGCCGTCGCCCCGGGTCAGCGAGAGGTAAGCTGTGCGAACATGGCGGCCGCGGGCCATGGCCGCCAGCATCGTGGAATGCTCGTCGTCAGGATGAGCCGCGGTATGCAGCAGGGATCCTGTCACCGGCAGCTTAGCGATCGCCTGGGAAAGCTCGGCGCTACCACGCGGCTGGGCGGATAACCACAAAGACACAAAGAGCACAAAGAAGAACTTCTTCGTGTTCTTTGTGCCTTTGTGGTGAAAAAGCATCAAAAGATGAACTTGAACCCAAGCTGGAACAGGCGCGGATCGCGCGTTGCGGAAGCCCGCAGGAAGGTGACTGGCGTCGGCAGGATGATGTTGCCGGCGGTGTCTACGGGGACGCTGGTGTTGTACCCGGTCACGTTGGTGTGATTGAACAGGTTGGTAAACTCGGCCAGGATCTCCGCGCGGTAGCGATCACTCTTGAAGGGAATGAAGCGCGAATAGCGCATGTCAAACTGCGCGATGGCCTGTCCGCGCACCGTGTTGCGCCCGATGAACAGCGGCCGGGTCACGACGGTGGCCTGCGGATTGTTGGTCAGGTCGCGATTGCCGGTGATGGTGAACACGTCGCCGCTGCCGCCGTTGATCAGGAAGCTGAGTTGGTTGTTGTTGAGCAGGTAGTTCCACCCGGTGTTGGACAGCTTGAACGTGGGCGCGAGCACGCCGGAGATGGTGATGATATGGCGGCGATCGCTGAGACCGTTGCCGCGCTCAATCCGGCGATTGGTGGGATCCGAGAGCGTCAGGTTGCCGGAATCCAGCACGTTTTCCTCGGGAGCGTCGTCAATGGCATGCGACCAAGTGTAGGTGGCCTGAACCTGGAAACCGCGGGAGAAGCGCTTGTTCAGGGAGAGGTTCAACCCGTTGTAGTTGGAGTTGCCCACCGACTCGTGCAGCGTCACGTTGTTGTATTGCGGGAAGGGTCGGTCGGCGGTGGCCGTGGAGAAGATCGGCCGTCCGTCGGCGAGTCGCCCCGTGGTGACCACGCGATTGATCTGCCGGGTGACCGGGATGTGCGTGCCCTTGGTGAAAAGGTATCCCAGGGTCACCGCCAGATCGCTGCGCAACTCGCGGGTGACTTGGATGTTGGTGTTGAAGGAGTACAGCGTGGCGAAGTCGCGGGCCACGCCGACGATGTCCTGAACCGGTACGGTCACCGGCGGCGGGGTGGTAAACACGGTCGGGAACGACGGGGCGAAACTGGCCGTCGGCGCGATGTTAGCGTTGAAGAACCGCGCGCTGCCGTTGGTGATGATCGACCGGCGGTAAATATCGGTCTGCGGAGTGTCGTAGAACATCGCGCCGTTCAAACGGATCACGGTCTTGCGGTCCTGGCCCAGGGAGTAGGCCAGGCCGAAACGCGGCGAGAAGTTGTTCTTGTCCACGCGGAAGTCCTTGTTGATGTTCAGCGCGGATGCCGCGTCGCCCTGCGGAATGCGGTAGACGTCGTAGCGCAGGCCGTAGGTCAGGTTCAGGCGCGGGTTCACCGTCCAGCTATCCTGCGCGAAAAAGCCATGGAAGGCAGCGTCGAAGCTGAGCAGCGGGTTACCCAGGGTCTGTACGTAGCTGGTATAACCCTTGGGGTTGGCGCCGCTCCTGGCAGCCAGATACGCGGCCACCGACGGGAAGGTGTAGTTGGCGAAAACCGCGGAGCGGTTTTCCACCAGGATCCAGCGTCCTTCCCATCCAAACTTGAAGTTGTGTGACCCCTTGATCCAGGAGAGGTTTTCCACCAGATGAGGATCCTGTTCCGTGAAGCCGGCGTTCAGGTCATCGGTTCCGCCGAAGGCGGCCACACCGCTGACGGTGATCACCGGTCCCGCCGGAAGAGCGGCCCCGCCCACGCGGGTGGTATACCGGCGGGCGTACTGAAACCGGACTTCGTTGATCACCGTCGGCGTCAGGACGGAAACCAGTTGCGCTGCGGCGGCATGGGCGCGGTCAACGTAAGTCACGTCGCTGGAACTCTTGACCTTCAGGTTGCCGACCGTGTTGTTGGGGTTGAACGGCGAGTTATTCCGGAAGTACATGTAGCGGCCCATGAACCGCTGTTTGGAAGTGATCTGCCAATCGGCACGGCCCAGGACGAAATGCACTCGCTGATTGAAGGGACGCGAGCCCAGCTCGCTGTCGGGAATCCCCAGGGCAGCGGCGTTGGCTGGAGTCACCGTGATGGGGGAAGGGATGTTGCGTTTGACCCATTCGTAGGCGGAGAAGAAATGCAGCTTGTCCCGGCGGACCGGGCCACCCACCGTGCCGAGCCAGTTATCGACGTCGGTGATGGGCTTGGCCGCGGGAGCGTGTACCAGACTGGACCGCGCGCCAAAGTCGGTGCGCCGGAACAGGTAGGCGCCGCTGCCGTGCCAGTCGTTGGTGCCGGAGTTGGTAACCGCGTTGTACACCGTACCCGTGGTGTTGCCGAACTCCGGCGCGAAGCCGTTGGTGGACACCACGACTTCCTTGATGAAGGTCTGGGAAATCGGCAGCAGACGGATTCCTTTGCGGTCGCTCTGGGTGTTGTTATTGCCGTCGAGCTGATAGTCGATGCGGTCGGTGAAGCCGTTGGCGTTGATCTTGCGCGGTACGCCGAACTCGGTGTTCGGGTGCGCCGAGACGTTCGGCTGCAGGAGGATGAAGTTGTAAACGTTGCGCGAGACCAACGGCAGGTTGGTCACGCTGCGGGCGTTCACCAACGCGCCCACATCCACGCGCGCCGGCTCGGCAATAGGCGCGTCGCCGGTGACCACCACCGACTCGCTCAGTGCGCCGACCTTCAGTTGCGCGTTGATGGTGGCGATGGATCCCGTGGTGATGTCGATCCCCGTCTGTTCATACTTGTTGAAGCCCTGCGCCTCCACGGTCACCTTGTAGCTTCCGAGAGGCAGCAGCGGGAATCGGTAAATGCCCTCCGCTTCCGTGGTGGCTTCTCTCTGCAGTCCCGTTCCGAGGTTCACCACGATGACCTTGGCGCCGGCCACTGCGGCCCCGGAAGGATCAGTTACGGCGCCTTCAATCTGTCCGGTTATGGCTCCCGACTGGGCGCTCAGAAGCGCCGTCAGGGCCAAAAGAGAAACCAGCAATCCCAACCAAGCTTTCCCTCGCGACATATGTTTCCTCCTTTGTCGGATGTACCAGCATCCCGTGAAAAGGGCTTTCCGGTCAAGAGGTTACGTTAGGCCGGGAACGAACTTTTACTATTGCTGCAACAGGCCGGCGAGGGAATACGTCTATCGAACTGTACGAAGGGGATTCGCGAATGAGCGCACTCTGGGATCGTGTGCGGGCGTGGGCTCACCGGCCTATCACCAAGCGGCCGGTGATCGGGCTGGCCTTGGGCGGCGGATTTGCCCGGGGACTGGCCCACATCGGCGTCCTCCGGGTCCTCGAACAGAACCGGATTCCCATCCATGCCGTGGCCGGAACCAGCGCGGGAAGCGTAATTGCCGGGGCCGTGGCCGGCGGTGCAGACGCCGAATGCTTGATGAAGCAGGCCCGTAGCGTTCGTTTTCGCGACCTGGCCGGCTGGTCTCTCTCGCGGATGGGCTTTGCCTCCAACGAACGCATGGCCCAGTTCCTGGCCCGCACCCTTCCCAAGACCAGCTTTGACAAGCTCCGAATGCCTCTGGCCGTCACCGCGACAGACCTGCTTTCCGGCGAGCCGGTGATCTTCAGACACGGCGATCTGATCGAAGCCGTACGCGCCAGTTGCGCCTATCCCGCCCTGTTCCTACCCGTGAAAATCAACGGACGGACGCTGATTGACGGCAGCTTCTCCTGCCCAATTCCCGCCGCGCCCTTGAAGCAGATTGGCGTGACGCATTTGATCGCCGTCAACGTAGGCGGTCCGCATCCAAGCAAGCTGCCGGACAACTTGTTCCAGGTGGTAAACCAGTGCTTCGCCTTGATGCAACGGCACGTGGGCGGAGACTGGCGCAACCAAGCCAGCGTGGTGATCGAGCCAGATCTGCACGATTGCGATTGGGACGACTTCGGCAACGTGGACCGTCTGGTTGCCACGGGAGAGGACGCCGCTCGCGCCGCGCTTCCTGCGATCCGCAGACTGCTTGAACCGAGCCCCTCCGCGTCCCGTCGCCCGGAACTCGCGACTGCTTGATTCCTTAGCGAAAGACCACCGTCACCACATTGGCCGTTTTTCCTGCGACAGTGAGCTGAATGTTCACTTCTCCCTTGCCCGCCAGGGTCGCGGGAAGGGGTCCGAGGTTGACTTGGTCGAGGCCGACGAACTGGCTTTGCGGCACTGGTCCGGCGACGGCCACAGACACGCCCCCGACGATCGCCGTCACTGGTCCCTGGACACGCCGCATTCCGGTACCGAACAAGGAGAGATAGACGGTACTGCCGCTTGCGCTGAGGTCAACGGGGATCGAGAGCGACGTGGTCGCCTGCCTGCCGTCGCTAGCTACCGTTACCGCCAGGCCCGCCGCAATGCCGCGGCCATCAGAGTTTGCGCTGAAGAGAGCCGGGGCGGCTTCTTCGATCAACGTCTGTCCTTTCGTCACGACTTGCCCGTCCCGAAGCACCTCCACGCGCGCCAGCCCGATGGCGGTTCCAGTGGGGACTTGGAAGTTCACCTGGAGCGGCGCGACGTAGAACAGCGGCGCCAACCTCTGGACACCCGCGCTATCGGTCAGGCGCACTGAAGTTCCGGCCAGGCTTTCCGGCAAGGATGTCCCGGTGGCCGTCGCGGTACTTGACGAGAGGCCCGCTCCGAACGCGCTGGCGATGGATTCCGGCGCCGTCAGCGGTATGTAGTGAGCCGCCGAGACGGCGCCCAAGGGCGGTGCGAACGGAAGCGTATCGGGAGTCACCCGCACGGCGGTGGAGAGCTTCAACGCCAACCCGCTTGCGGGATAAGTGGCCTCAATGTAGAACGCCGTCCAGCCTTGCGCAGGTGACGCGACTCGGGCTTCATAGACGCCGGGCGAAACTGCCGCGAGAACCGAACCAGTCCATGTTCGACCGATGGTCTCCACCCGGAAGTCCCGCGCGGTGCGGTTGGTCGCTTGCCACAAAGTAACTTCCGACGGCGTATCCTCGGTCCGCAACCGGATCCCGCCGTCGGTCAAAGACTCCCAAGAAAGCCGTGGCAGAGGCGTCCCGGTAACCACGCTCTGAAAGAATGCCAGGCTGCTCACGAGCACGTCGATGTTGTCGATGCCGTGCCCACTGTTGGCGACGTAGCGCAGATACTTGGGCCCCGGCAGATCGTCGAAGTAGAACCGCGAAGAGTCGGGCACAAAGAACTCGTCGCCGCTGGCATTCACGATGTACTTGGGCATGGTGTACCGGGCGCGGTACGAATACGGATCGATGATGGCTTGCAGCGCCCGCGACGGCGCGGTGCCCAGCCAGGCCATCACTCCCATTTCCGCGTAATCCGTCACTGCCGGGGCCCACAATCCGTAGGCCTGCCAATGATGTCGAAAGGACTGCTCGAAATTGAGGACGTCGATGACCAGGGGGATGATCGCCACGACGCGGCGATCGACCGCAGCCGTGCTCCAGGTCGCCCAGCCGCGTTTGGATCCGCCGGCCACCACGAACTTGTCGATGGTGTGGGTTCCCGCTTCCGAGGTCCGGCAAAAGGCGGTCACCGTGTCCATGGCTCGCACGGCGGCTTTGGTCATGGGAAGCTGGGCCGGCCAACTGCCGTCGCCGGTGCGCAGGTACTTGTTCCAACTGTAGGCGATGAGCGCGTCCTCGGTCCGCGTCCGGCTCTCGTCTGGAAACTTCAAGGGCTGGTTGGGGACCATGAGGAGTTCGGCAGTCACGGCGCTGGTTGCGGCCACCGCGACTCCCATCTCGAGGCTGTCGGCGGAGGGCTGGGCAGCGTTGTTCGACCCACCTGAAATCAGCAGAAGAGCCGTGGACGTCCGCGGGGCAACCGGGATACCCACCCGGAGCCAGTGCCGCCAGATCGGCCGGTCCACTTCTGAAGTCGAGCGCCAGGTTTGCGAAGTCATCTCCAGGAGATGGCTGGTATAGCCGACTCTTGGAACGCTGCTGACTAGGCGGAAGGAGTAGGAAGGGTCCGGTTCGGCGACATAACGATCAAGCGCCGTCGGCTGGGTGGATTGCGCTGGGCACGTGCCGGCTGCCACTAGAAGCAGCAGGGCCACCAACGGTTTCCCGCGCCGGAACGGCGCGGCGAGCTGAATCCGGGTGATGATCGCCGTCTCCCAGATAGATCGTAGCACGGCCTCTAACCGCCGATGCACGCCGATGAACGTGGATCGGAATCTGCGTCCATCGGCGTTTATCGGCGGTCAAACTACCGGCGTATTCTCTTCGAAGATCTTCGGCGCTAGACGGATGCCGTGCAGACGCAGCCGCTCAGCGAAGCGCGGCGGAGTTCCCAGGCCGCGGAACCTTCCCTGGACCCGGCCGTTGTCGCCGACCCCGGTCTTATCGAAAACGAAGACATCCTGAAGTTGGAGGTCTGTCCCACTCAGACCGATGACCTCGGAGATCTGGGCGATCCGGCGGCTGCCGTCCGAGAGCCGCGCGGTCTGGACCACCAGGTTGATGTTTGACGCCATCTGCTGGCGGATAAACCGGCTGGGCAGATCCAGCTTGGCCATCATCACCATAGTCTCCATGCGGGAAAAGGCGTCCTGAGGAGTGTTGGCGTGGATGGTGGTCATCGATCCTTCGACGCCCGTGGACATAGCCTGCAACATGTCCAGCGCTTCCGCCCCGCGAGCCTCGCCCAGCAGAATGCGATCGGGGCGCATGCGCAGCGCGGTGGCCAGCAATTGGCGCTGCGTGATCTGGCCCTTTCCCTCGATGTTCGCCGGCCGGGTTTCAAAGCGGACCACGTCCGGAATCTGCAACTGCAACTCAGCAGTATCCTCGATGGTGATCACCCGCTCGTGCTCGGGCAGAAAGCGGGAAAGAGCGTTCAGAAAAGTGGTTTTCCCCGAGCCCGTGCCGCCGGATACCACGATGTTCAGCCGGCCTTCAACGCACGCGCCGAGCACCTCCAGCATGCCCTTGGTCAGGGTCAGGCTGCGGATCATGTCGTCGTTGGAGACCACCTTCCGGCCGAAGCGGCGGATGGAGATGGAAGGACCGTCGACGGCCAGGGGCGGAATGATGGCGTTTACGCGGGAGCCGTCCGCCAGGCGCGCATCCACCAGCGGCGTGGACTCGTCGATGCGCCGGCCGATGGAGGAGACGATCTTCTCGATGATGTGCATCAGGTGGCGGTTGTCGGCAAAGCGCACGTTGGTGGGCGCCAGCTTGCCGCCGCGCTCGACGTAGACCTGATTCGGGCCGTTCACCAGAATGTCGGAGATGGTCGGGTCTTTGAGCAGGGGCTCGAGCGGTCCTAATCCGAACACTTCATCGAGGATCTCTTCGACAAGGCGGTCGCGTTCGGTCAGGGTGATCGGCAGGTTCTCGTCCGCCACCATCCGTTCCACGAGCCCGCCGACTTCGCCACGCAGACCTTCCCGGGAGATCTTCTTGAGCGCTTCTACACTCAGGCGCGACAGCAGCCGCTGGTGCGTGCGTGTCTTGAGCTCAAACAGGCGGTCCGGATGCGGTCCGGAAAGCGGGCGTCGCGTGAATGGAGCCCCGGGTGTGCTCATGGGCAGGTTCCTATTCTATCGCGTGCCGGTGAGATCAAGCCCAAGCGTGCGCTAGACCGGTTCACTCCAGGGTGGCTCGTCTGGGTTATCCTGTAAAGGTGCGTCGCCTTTTCTGGGCCTTACTCTTTCCAATGCTGGTCGTGGCGCAGTCTGTTCCTGCGCGCTTCCACCATGTGCACTCGAAGTCGCTGGACCCGTCGGAGGACATGGGAGTCTACGCGCGGACGTTTGGTGGGGTGACCGTCATCCTGCAGGGACTGGGCGTCGGCGTCCGGCTGGGCCCGTCTTACGTTCTCTTTGATCGCGCCGATGATGAACCGCCGCGCGGGCGGATGATCCTCAGCGAAAACAAGGTCTACTGGCAAAGCGAAGACCCTGCCGCTCTCCGGCAGTGGTTCTCCGGCATCCTGGGCATCCCGTTGGACGAGAACCAGGTGGTGCTTCTACCTCCCGGCGGGACCCTGCCGGCCTCCGGGCGAGTGGTGGATCACTTGGCTTTCAGCTATCCCGACCTGGCCGCCGCGTTGGCGCGCCTGGAGAAACAAGGGGTCAAAGTCGTGGACCGCGCGCCGGTGTCGGCGTTTGTACAAGGTCCGGAAGGCCAGCGGATCGAGATCGTGGAAGACGCCGACCTCGGCGCCGCCAAGTTCTGGTGTCCGATGGATCCCAAGGTGCGCACGGCGGAGCCAGGGAAGTGCCCGGTTTGCGGGATGGTTTTGGTGGCTCTCGATCCGGGCGAGTACCTCGAGTACCCCATGGACGTCGAGGTGCGGCCGGCGGCGTTGAAGGCCGGCCAGCAGGGCGCGTTACGCTTTGTGATTCGCGATCCGAAGAGCGGGCAGCCGGTCACCAGCTACGAACTGATCCACGAAAAACTATTCCACCTCTTCGTGGTCAGCTACGACTTGAGCGTCTTCGACCACGTCCATCCCGAGCCGCAGAAGGACGGCAGCTTCGTTCTGGCATGGAACTTCCCGAAGCCCGGGCCCTATCAGCTATACGCAGACTTTTTCCCGAGTGGCGGCACACCCCAGATTGTCCAGAAGACGTTCGTGACCACGGGATACACCGGCACTTTGACGGGAGCCAAGACCCGTCTTCAACCCGACGCGCGCCTCGAAAAAACAGAGCAGGGCACGCTGGTTCGCCTGCAGAATGCGAAGTTCTTGACCGGACGGAAGCAGAATCTGGACTTCACCCTGCTCGACGAGCGCACCGGCCAGCCGGTGAAAGACCTGCAACCGTATCTGGGCGCGTGGGGTCACTTGGTGATCTTAAGCGAAGATCTCGGCGATTACGTTCACACGCATGCCGGCGGGCCGGAAGCCAATCAGGAATACGAGGCGGTCTTTCCGCGGCCCGGAAACTACCGCGTCTGGATGCAGTTCCAGCGCAGCGGGAAAGTCAACACCGTGGCGTTCAACGTCAGCGCCTCGAGACTGAGATAGATGGTGATCTTCTTCGATTGGGACGATACGTTGCTCGATCACGGGCACGCCTCGCGAATCGGAGCGGAGGCGCTCCACCGCCGATTCTCAAGCGCGTCGTCGCTGGCGGAATTTCAGGCGGCTTGGAGAGTCGCGCAAGACACGCATTTCCCCAGGTATGCCCGGGGCGAAGTGTCGTTTGTCGAGCACCGCGTTGCCCGCATGCGCCATGCGTTTGGCGACCCAGAAATGGATCCGGAAGTGGCGGTTGCCCGCTTTGAATTTTACGGCAAGCACTACAAGGAGAACTGGCGCCTGTTCGACGATGTGCTCCCTTGCCTCGACCGGCTGCAGGGGCACCCGCTCGGCATCATTTCCAACGGCAAGTTGACCGAACAATCGCACAAGCTCGAGCGCATGGGCCTGGCCGGCAGGTTTCCGGTCGTGGTGATTTCGGAAGAGGTGGGCGTCGGAAAGCCTGCCCCCGGTGTCTTTCTCGAGGCGTGCCGGAGAATCGGAGCTCAGCCTGCCGACTGCGTCTACGTCGGCGACGCCTGGGAGAACGACGTCGAAGGCAGCCGTGCCGTGGGCATGACGCCGATTTGGCTGAATCGCGAGAACTTGCCGACGCCCGACCCATCTGTGCCCATGATCCAGACCTTGGATGACCTGGAAATGGTCATTAACCACAGATGAACACAGATCCGTGTTTATCCGTGTTCATCTGTGGTTACAAAGATCAGCTCTCCTGTGGATTCACTCACTGGATCGCGTGTGAAGCTGCCGTATAGGTGCTCGATGCGAAACCCGCAACGGGCCAGCAGGTGTTCCATTTCCCAACGGAAGTTGTAGCGCAACCACAGCGACGAAACGTGGCGCACGCCGCCGGCTTCGACGATCATCTCGATGTTCTGCACCTGGCGAGTGCGGTCGTGTGAGCGGCGGCAGTAGCTCAGCCGGGCGTGGCGTCCGTCGGGCAAGTCGTACTCACTCACCGGGACTTCGGTACCGCCTTCTGCCGCCAGTTGCTTCAGATCAGGATCGAAGACGTCGAAGATCAACCTGCCGCCGGGAGCGAGATGGTCTCGGATCGCTGCCAGGCAAGCCATCTGATCTTCCACCTCGAGCAAATGCTGGAAGGGCCGGAACGGAATCGTGATCAGCGGGAACCTGCGGCCCAGCGAGAACCGTCGCATGTCACCGGCGATCAACTCGGCGGTCGAGCCGTCTTTGGCCAAGCGCTGCCGGCAAAGCTCCAGCATGGACGCCGACGGATCGAGCCCAGTGATGGCGATGCCGGCCTTGGCGATGGGTGCCAGCACACGCCCCGATCCGCAGCCCAGCTCCAGCACCGGTCCACCGCTGGCCTCCGCTTCCTCGACGTAGAAGCGCACGTCATCCCGGCTGAGATACACCGGCAGGGAGTCGTAGAACGGCGCGAAATGCAGGTAGGGATCCACCTAGCGCGTAGTGTACGCCAAGTAGCCGGAACAGCGTTGCTCGGGGGAACTGATCTGCAAACTCGAGCCTAGCGGCAGATCCACAGGCGCTTGGAACCAATAAGTGGCAGCCGACGCCGCGGGCACGCCGGAGAAAATGCCCAATGGCTCGATCGTGCGATTGGGCCGGATGGCCAGGATCTCCAGGCTCTGCTTTGGCCGGATGGCCAGCGCAGCGACGCCTTGAGGCAGGCGGTTGGGCCCGCAGGACAGAGGCATCACTCGCAAGCGGCGCGTGGGCGGTTTCTCCGCAAAGTACAGCGCCAGTTTTCCGGGCTCCCTGTCGGCGGCTTGGTCGGGTTTGTAGTGTGGACGAAGTTCGATTCGCGATCCGGCCGCAAGAAACACGCCGACGTTCTCCGGAAGGACGACCACGCTTTCCGGCGCCACCCAGTTGCCGAGGTAGGAGCGCTGTCCGGCGGAGACGATCCAGAACTCGACTTCTTCGAGGGCCGCGGCATTATTGGGGCGAAACTCCCAGGCACGCACCCAGCGATTTCCCTTTACCGCCGGCCCGGGGACCACCAGACCGGGCTCGCCGAGTCCATGCGAAGCCGGCTCGGCAACCGGCGGGAGATCCTTGTCTTCGCCCTTGGGCGCGCCGCCCTCCACCCAGTCCACCAGCAGGTCCTTCTCCAGGATGGTTAAGCTGCGATCGTTGTGAAAGGAGCCCGCGCCCTTGGCGGCGTGCCACGGCGGCATGCGCCCTTCCAGCACTTCTTCCTTGATGGCTTTGGCCCAGGGACGAGCCTCGGCGTAAGTATCCAGGCGGAAGGAGACGCCGCCTTCCCGATGGCAGTCCAGACACCTCTGCCGGAGAATGCGGACGATCTCCTTGTTGAAAGTGACTTTGGTGGTAATGGGCTCGTGAGCGGCGGCCATCGCGGTGAATGCGATGACCGCCGTCAGGACCTTCAGACAGGAGTTATCTGGACGAGGAACGAACGACCTTTTGATTAGCCACACTGTAGTCCATCCAGCCGATCATCATTTCTTCCCAGGTCTGATCGCCCCAGCGGACGTCCTTGGTGGGATCAGGATTGAATTTGTTGTTGGTGGAGTTGTCGAAGTAAGCGGTGCATTCCAGACGCGAACCCTTGCTTACATTCATCGGCGTCTGGAAAATGTAGCCGGTCTGCCATCCGAAATCGTACTTGGGCACCGAAAGGACCGGCTCAGAACGGCCGTCGGGGCTGACCATCCGGTAGTCGAAGCTCTTGCCGCGTACGTGCATGTGCGGGAAGAAGCTCCAGACCACGGCGTCCTCCGTAAACTCGGCGGCCGAGTCGACGCGATAGTTGGCTTCCCCCGCCGGGATAATGAAACGCGGATTGGACACCCCGACCGTCCGAATCTCGTACTCGGGCTCGGCCTTGGCGAAGTAGAGTCCGACCTGGGTGCGATCCTTGGTGGCCTTCCCATTCGGCGTGTAATGCAACTGGAAGGTCAGTGTGGTTCCGGCCTTAACCAGCTTTCCGGTTCCCTGCGGATACATGGTCACCTGCTCGCCCGCGCCCGATCCGATCAGGAACCAGCCTCGTGGTCCACGGGGGCGTTGCGCCTGCGGCTGCTGCTGCTGCTGTTGCCGGTTCTGGACAGCGGCCTGGAACGCAGGATCGGCAGGAGGCAGCTTGATCTGTAGTCCGGCGGGCGGCCGCTGGGTGCCTTGAGGATCCGCAGCAAAGACGATCACGTGATGAACCACGCTGCGGTCACCGGGCCGAATCTCGCCGCCGACAATCCAACGGTCCTCGGTGAAATTGGTGGGGATGGTCACGTACCGGTAATCGACGACTCCCGAGGCGGGCACGTCCTGATCTTCCGGCAGGCTGAACACGACATCGGGCTTGCCCAAGCGCCAGCCGCCGTCGTCGAAGCGCGGGACCGGAGGCAGATCCTTGGCATCGCCCTGGCGCATTCCGCCATCCACCCACGCCAACAGCGTGGCCACTTCCTTGGGAGCGAGGCGGCGTTCGTTGGCGAACTTGCCGATCTTGGGATCCGCGTGCCAGGGCGGCATAGTTCCTTCGCTCACCTTCTCCCGAATGGACTTGGCCCACGGGCGCACCTGCTCGTAGCTCATGAGCGACATGGGAGCGACGTCACCGGGACGGTGGCAGCCCACGCAGTTCTTGTTCAGGATCGGCGCCACGTCCTTGGTGTAGGTCACCGACGGTACGCCGGCGGCCTTGGTCTTTGCGGGGCTGGATTCCGCCGATAGGGCCACGCTGCACGCGGCCGCCACGATAACGGCCATAAGCGACTTACGGCTCATGTTCTGCCTCCTCCTGCTATTCATCACTTGCTTTCTTTGATTCGGCCTGCTTCACCCGCTGGCTGTCCAGGCTGAAGGTGGTGAAGCCGATCATCATTTCTTCCCAGGTCTGATCGCCCCAGCGCACCGCTTTGGTAGCGTCGGGATTGTACTTATTGCCGGTGGAGTTGTCAAAGTAGGCCACGCATTCCAGGCGTGTACCCTTTGGCGCTCGAACCGGCTCAGCCAGGGTGTAGACACTCTGCCAGTTGAAGTCGAACTTTGGAGCGGACAAGATCGTCTGGGTCCGGCCGTCTGGATAGACCAAGCGGTACTCGAAGCTCTTGCCGCGCAGATGCATGTGCGGGATCAGGTTCCAGATCCGGGCGTCCTCCAGGAAAGTCAGTGACGCTTCCACGCGGTAATTGGCTTCCCCGGCGGGGATTTCGAACTGCCCGTTCTGCACGCCAACGGTCTTGATCTCGTACTCGGGAACTTGCTTGCTGTAGAACAAGCCAATCTTGCTGCGTTCCTTTACGGGAGTTCCGTTGGGGGTGTAGTGAACCTGGAAAATCAGCTTGGATCCGGCAGGGATCCGGAAGCCCGCGCCCGGGGGAAACACATTGCCCCGTTCGCCAGGCCCGGTAGCGGCCAGGAACAGGCCGAGCCGTCCACGGTTCAATCTTTGGCCTCGGATCACGGCATCCGGCTCGCGGGGCGGCTGGGCCTCCCGGCGCATACTGATGCCGAAGGGGCTCATCTTGAATTCCGGCGGCGGCTGTACAAACACGATCACGTGGTGGACCAGTTCAATGTGGTTCGAGCGGATTTCCGCTGCCTGTACCCACTTGTCTTCGGTGAAACCAGTGGGCACCACGAAGTGCTGATACTCCACGACTCCTTGGGCGGGGACCGCGTAATCCTCGGCTACTTCGAAGACGGCGTCCGGCTTGCCAAGCTGCCATCCGGCCGGGAAACTCGGCGGGGCCGGCACATCCTTGGGATCGCCTTCGCGAGCGCCGCTGTCCACCCACGACACGATGGTGTTGATCTCTTCAGAAGTCAGGCCGCGCTCACCGGCAAACTTCCCGTAGGCGCGATCAAGCGGCCAAGGCGGCATGGTCCGTCCGGCCACCTTCTCCCGAATGGACTTGACCCACGGCCGCGTCTCTTTGTAGTTCATCAGCGACATGGGCGCGACTTCGCCCGGCCGGTGGCATCCCGCGCAGTTCTTGTACAGGATCGGGGCGACATCCTTGCTGAACGTCGGCGACGTTCCCGGCTTGGCCCCGGCCCACGCCGGAATCGTGGCCACACCAACAACTGCAACAAGTCCAAGCAGACGCTTCACGGTTCTTTCTCCTCGTTCCTTAATCTAAGCTGGTCTTCCTGCCGCTCTTGACGCTGTAGGTGGTCCAGCCGATCATCATTTCTTCCCAGGTCTGATCGCCCCAGTAGACCGGCTTGGTGGCATCAGGATTCCATTTGTTGCCGGTCGAGTTATCGAAGTAAGCGGTGCACTCCAGGCGCGTACCCTTGGGCACTTTCACCGGTGTCGCGAACATGTACCCGCTCTGCCAGTTGAAGTCGTACTTGGGGATCTCCAGCAGGACCTGGCTGCGGCCGTCCGGGTAGACCACGCGGTACTCGAAGCTCTTGCCGCGCAGATGCATGTGCGGGAACAGCGCGGTAATCTCGGCGTCCTCTGTGAAGGTAGCCGAAGAATCAACGCGGTAGTTGGCCTCGCCGGCAGGGATGGCGAAACGACCGTTCATGACGCCCACGGTCCGTTCTTCCCACTCCGGCGGTTCGCTGGCGAACTTGAGGCCGACGCTGGTTCGATCCTTGGCCGGCTTGCCGCTGGGCGTGTAGTGCAGTTGAAAGATCAACTCGGCGCCGGCCGGGATCAGTCGTGCATGACCCGGAGCGTAGACCACGGCCTGCTCTCCTGGAGCCGAGCCGTGCAGCAGCGTTCCCAGCTTGGTCTGGATGCCGGCCGCCTCGGGATTCTTCGGTGGAGGCGGCAACAGGTCCATCCGGCCCCGCAGTCCGGCAGGGAACGACGGACCTTTCTTGGGATCGTGGACGAACACGATGGCATGGTGAACCACGGAGCGATCGCCGAAGCGGATCTCCGCCGACTGCAGCCAGCGGTCCTCCTTGAAATTGGTGGGAACGGTGAAGTACTGATACTCGACCACGCCACTGGCCGGGACGTCGTACTCAACGGGGATGGAGTAGACCGCGTCCGGCTGCCCGATGTGCCAGCCGCCGGCCATCTCCGGCGCGGGCGGCAGGTCCTTGGGATCGCCTTCCTTGGCTCCTCCGTCTACCCAGGCCGCGATGGTCGCGACGTCCTGATCGCTGAGCCGCCGGTCATTCCGGAATGGCCCGTAATGGGCGTCGGCGTGCCAGGGCGGCATCACCCGCTGCGTCACCTTTTCCCGGATGGACTTGACCCAGGGACGCGCTTCCTTGTAGCTCAACAACGAGAATGGCGCCACTTCCCCCGGCCGGTGACAGCTAACGCAATTCTTGTAGAAGACCGGAGCCACGTCCTTGCTGAAGGTCAGGGTCTTGGCCGGGACAGTGGCCGAACTTGCGGCCCAGCAGAGCGAAGACAGCAGGAGGGCAGGAATTACCTTCGTTACGCGCATACCCAGACGCTCCCAGTCAGATGATGATACGGAGGGCGAACCCCCCAGCATCCCCGATTTTACGAAGGAAGGGGGTACCGGTCAAGGAAATAAGATAACAGTGTTAACCACGTGGGGCGGTGCTATGCTACGCCTGCCTGAGCATCACGGATTGATAGTCAGGGGAGGACGAGCGCCATCATGAATGGGCGGTTTGGGGATACACACTTGCGAGCTGCGGTAGGCATAGTTGCACTGCTGCTGGGGAGCGCGTGGTTGGCCGCTCAGGGAAGTCCTCGCGTGACCGGCGTCGATCCGATCACCGCCAAAATCGGGGCCAGCGTCACGGTGATCGGCGAGAACCTGGGCAAGGCTACGGTGACCGCCGTCTACCTCTCCGACAGCAGCGAAGACCACAAAGTGGTCATCGTCGATCAAACCGCGGAAAAAATCGTGGTCCGGATCCCCAAGGTGAAGGCCGGCGACTACAACGTTTCCATCCAGATCAAGAACGACATTCTGATCCAGCCCGTGCGGCTGTCAGTCGAAGAATGAGCCCCGTCCTGCTGCTGGCCCTGCTGATGGCTCCCGCGCCCAAGGAACCCTGGAAACACAAATACGTCGAAGCCAATGGG
>CAYPHP010000002.1:19824-30210 GCA_964410045.1 uncultured Acidobacteriota bacterium
ACGTGACCCAGGGCAAGGGACAGTTGATGCTGTTCCTGCACGGCTTCCCGGAGTTCTGGTACGCGTGGAAAGGGCTGATCCCGGAATTCGCCAAGGACCACCAGGCCGTAGCCCTGGACATGCGTGGCTATAACCTGTCGTCGAAACCCGAGGGCGTCGATCAGTACACCGTGCCGCAGCTGGTCGAAGACATTCGGGCCGTCGCGCAGAAGCTGGGGAAATCTCCCAAGAAGAAGATTGTGCTGGTGGCGCATGACTGGGGCGGGGCCATCGCCTGGGCTTTTGCCATCGCTCATCCCGAGTACATCTCGAAGCTGGTGATTATCAATGCCCCTCATCCCGGGGTCTTCGGTCGGGAACTGGCGTCGAATCCGGCGCAACAGAAGGCCAGCGCCTACATGCTGATGTTCCGTAGTCCGCAGGCCGAGGCCACGCTCAGCGCCAACAACTACGCGACGCTCGTGCAAGGCGTGTTGGGAAGCGGCAAGCCTGGAAGCTTCACCGAGGAAGACAAGAAAGCCTATATCGACGCCTGGAGCCAGAAGGGCGCCCTGACCGGCGGATTGAATTATTATCGCGCCGCGCGCGTCGGCCCGCCGCAGCCTGGGACACCTGCGCCGGAAGCCGCCGGCGAATTGGCTCGTCTCGGCACTGCCGTCAAGGTTCCCACGTTAGTGATTTGGGGCGAGAAGGACCGCGCCTTGCTCACCGGCAACCTCGAGGGTCTCGACAAGTTTGTCCCCGACCTGCGCATCAAGCGCATCCCGGACGGATCACACTGGGTCGTCCACGAGTATCCCGCAGAGGTGATCGGACATATCCGGGAGTTCCTGGGGAAGTAGTAGTCGGTTAATAACCAAGCAGCGGGGCCAGCCGCGCAAGTGCTTCGTTGACCACTTCGGTGGGACAAGCCGAGAGTTTCACGGCACGCCGTGCCCTCCAGTCCACACTCCTCACGTGATCCGCTAGGATGACCCCGGAGACGCCGTAGCCGGTAGGAATGGGTACTTCGAACGGATAACCTTTGGCTTGGTTCGTGATGGGACAAACTAGCGCCAAGCCCGATTTCTGGTTGTAGCTCTTGGGGCTCAGCACTAATGCGGGACGCCGTCCCGACTGCTCATGTCCGGCCTGCGGATCAAACGTCAGCCAGATAAGATCGCCACAGTCGGGAACATAGGCGGACATCACCACGACTCCCGGCCGGCCGGCGATCCCCAGTCTGTTTCGCGGTGGCGGTTCTTCGTGGTGATCCCCGATACCAGTTCGCGCAACTGGTACTTGCGGCGGGCGGGGCGCAGGACCACGCCGCCGTCTCCCGCCAGATCGAGCGTGATCCGGTCGCCTTCGCTAAGACCCGCATCTCGGGCAATGGCCCGGGGAATCCTTACGGCCAGGCTGTTCCCCCACTTGGAAACTTGAGTTTCTTCCGGCATATGTATCTACATGGAAGATACATCACGGCGAGTTCCGCCGTCAAGCGTTTGACGGCCTCACAGCAATCGTTCCATTATCGTTGTTCGCATGCCTCACGACCACCTCCAGCGCCAGACGGATTGCCCTCATCGCGCGACCTTTTTTCCGTTCGGACATGCTTTGCATGTGGAGTCGAACGACGCGCGAGCGTTGGAGATTGCCCGAGGCACGTTTGGGTTCTGGCCCGTACCGGCAACGCCCAAATCGACGGTCCGACTGCGTCTGTTGCTCGACGCCTCCGTAAGTACTCAACCGCCGTGGCCTCAGGCGACATATCGCGGCACTGGGAATATCATTGCCCTGGCCTGCGGAGGCAGCTTCGGGTTTGCGGATCTTGAAGAAATGTACGGGCAAGCGCACTTCTCCGAGGCCCAGGTTCGCGATCCGGAGCACTTCCGCTGGACGTTTCTCTACGCCCTGGCTTACTACCCGCTGCATCATCGCTTCTACACTCCGGTGCACTGCAGTTGCGTGGTGCGCGCCGGACGCGGCTACTGCCTGAATGGACCATCCGGCGCCGGCAAGACCTCGCTGGCCTATCACTGCGGCCGGAACGGTTTCGACGTGGCAGCCGAAGACATGGTCTTCGCCGACCGAACCGGGCCGCCGGTCTTGCGGGGTTCGGCCTATGTCTTTCACCTTACAGCGGACTCTGTTCGGTTGTTCCCTGAACTGGTACAATACCCGGTAACTCTGGCGAGAAACGGAAAGGACTGCTTGGTGGTTCCAGCTCAAGACCAGGGAATACGGTGGACGCCGGAGTGCGCGCCGGGCGGGATTGTGTTGCTGGATCGCGGCGGGCCGGCCGGTCTCGACCGCCTGCCTCCCGAACAAGTGGTCGAGCGTCTCTACGGCGAACTGCAAATGGATCGTCCCGAAATCATGACTCTTCACCGCGAAACCTACGAACGGCTGGCCGCCTGCGGGGCCTACCGCCTGGGATACTCCACACTCGATGAAGGGCTGGAACTTCTCAAACAACTATGAACCGCCTGCTTTCCTGGATCCTCTTTGTTGGGACGTTGGCTGTCGCGCAATCGCCCGATGCGGTGCTTTCCGGACGGGTGGTAGATCCCTCGGGCTTGGGCGTTCCGGGTGCAGAAGTGCGGGTGAAATCGCTGACCAGCGATCTTGAGCGCACCGGACGGGCCGCCGCGGACGGCACCTTCCGCATTCCCGCTTTGCCTGCCGGCGGCTACCAGGTGAAAGTGGAGCACCAAGGCTTCGCGCCGTACGAGTTGGGGCGCGTGGAACTGCATGTTCGCCAGGCCGTGGACCTGGAAATCCGCCTGACCCTGGGCGGACGAAACGAGACCGTCCGCGTGGATGAGCGATTGATTCCGGTGAACGCAGCGCCCGCCGGCGCGGGATTCAGCGTGGCTGAATCGCAAGTGCGGGCCCTGCCGCTCGACCAACGCAGCTTCATCAGCCTGGCGACGCTCGGGCCGGGCGTGGCGGCCCGGCACCTGACCGGCTTTGTCCACGACACCGTCAACGATGTGCAGCCCGCCCGCGGCGCCGTGGGACTGAATCCTCCGGTGAACGGCACGCGCCCAACAGCCAACACCTTTCTGCTCGACGGAATCCTGAACACCGACGGCAACATCAATGCGTTCGTGGTCAGCCCGCCGCTCGAATCGGTGCAGGAATTCCGGGTGCAGACTTCGGCCACGTCGGCGGAGTTCGGATACTCGGGCGGCGGCATCATCAACGTGGTCACCCGCTCGGGAGGGCCGCGATTTCATGGTGGAGCGTTTGAGTTTCTGCGCAACGAGGCCCTCGACGCTCGCTACTTTTTTGATCAGCCGGGCTCGCCGAAACCGACTTTTCGCCAGCATCAGTTCGGCGCGCAAGTCGGAGGGCCGGTGCCGGGCCTGCGCACCTGGTCGTTCTTCGTCAGTTACGAAGGCCTGCTTTCGACGTTGGGGCGTTCGCGGCGTGTTCCGGTTCCCGACGCGGCGATGCGCGGCGGCGACTTCTCGGCAGTGGATCCCATCCGCGATCCCTTTACCGGGGTCCGCTTTCCCAATAACCGCATCCCTGCTGAGCGGATCAGTCCCATCGCGCGGACTTTCCTCAACAACTTTCAGCCTCTGCCCAACGGTCCGGGCGGCCAGCTTTTCTCTAGCGATCCCGACGACCGCAACAGTCAGACCGGCAGCGCGCGGCTCGATCGCCACACATCGCGCTGGGGCAGCTTCTTCGGTCGCTACACGATTAACGACGAGCGCGCTACGCTCAATACCGGATTCCCTCTGCAGCCGGTCGATGAGGCCATCCGTGCGCAGCAAGTCACTGTGGGTCACACCCTGGCCGGCAAGGGTTGGGTGAACGAACTTCGCGTGGGGTTGAACCGCCTGTTCGTGCAGGAGCTGCAGCTTTCCGCATTCAAGCGCGACGTGGTCGGCGAGCTGGGCATGAGCGGCATCAACCGTGATCCCATCAATTTCGGACTGCCCATCTTCAACATCGGCAACTTCACCTTGACCACCGACGATCCCACACTGCCGCAGTCGCAGCGGGATATCACTTATCACGTGATCGATCAGTTCACCGTGCAGCGCGGCCGCCACACGTTTTCAGCCGGCGGCGAGTTCCGCCGTTTCGTGATGAACTTCCTGCAACTCCAAGCCGGACGCGGCCTGTTCAACTTCAGCGGCCAATTCACGGGCTACGACTTCGCCGATTTCCTGATGGGCTTTCCCAGCGTCACGCAGCGCGTGTCCGGACTTCCGCAAGCCTATCTGCGCCGACCGGCGTACGCTTTGTTCGCGCAGGACGAATTCCGCATGCGGCCTGGGCTGATGCTCACCGCGGGTCTGCGCTACAACTACACTTCACCGTTCAACGAGGCGCGCAACAACCTGTTGAACCTGGATTACAGCCGTCTGCCGGCAGCTCCGACGCTGGTGCGCGGCAGCCAGGTCCAGCCCGATCGCAACGACTGGGCGCCGCGCCTGGGCTTGGCGTGGCAGCCGCTCCGTGGCCGCAGCCTGTTGTTCCGCGCCGGCTACGGAATCTTCTATAGTCCTGAAATCGCATCGGAGTATTACGACCTGGTCCGCAACGGCGTACGCAACGAACTCAACACGGCCCCCACGGGTCCGCCAATCCTTACGCTGGCCAACGGATTCCCGACTACCGCCAGCACTGGGTTCCCCAGCTATTTCGGATTGCAGACCAATCTGCCGACGTCTTACGTGCAACAGTGGAATGCAAGCTGGCAGGCGGGATTCCGAGGGATGTTGTTCGAAGCCGCATACGTCGGGAACAGGGGAACGCACCTGGGACGCTTTCGACAGTTCAACACGCCGCTACAAGTGGAACTTGGGCGGAACCTCGGGCCGCGGCCAGGAGATTTGCAGTCGTTGCGATCCTTCCCTTCGCTGGGCCCGATCTTCCAGCGCCAGCACATCGCCAATTCCAATTACCACTCCTTGCAGTTACGTGTGGAGAAGCGCTTTTCGAAGACTCTGCAGTTTCAAGGCAGCTACACCTGGGCCAAGTCCCTCGACGATGCCGACCATGTGATCAAAGGCCTCTATGACAGCGTGGGCGCCCAGGACGAGCGCAATCTGCGCCTGGAGCGCGGTCAGTCGTTTTTCGATGTCCGCATCCGGTTCGCTTTCAACCTTCAGTATGACCTGCCGTTCCGGGGGGCGTTGCTGGGCGGATGGCAGATTGCCGGGATCACCCTGCTGCAAGGCGGGATGCCTTCGAATGCCTTCTATTTCTTCACCGACTTCGCCAACACCGGCACACCGAACCGTCCGAACATGGTGGCGGGCCAGAAGATCCCGCTTTCGCGCGACCAGCGCAATCCCACGCGCTTCTTCAACACCGGAGCCTTCAGCGATCCCGCGCCGTACACCTTTGGAAACGGCGGGCGCAACACGCTGCCCGGACCCGGCGTGACCACCTTTGACCTGGCGTTGCACCGGACGTTCGCGCTCCCCGAGCGCGGCACCTTGGAGTTCCGCGCCGAGTTCTTCAATGCCTTCAACCATCCCAACCTGGGGATTCCCGGGAACAACAAGGACTTCGGTCCATTCTTCGGGCGAATTTTCGTCGCCGGAGAGCCTCGCCGCATCCAGTTCGCGCTTAAGCTAGGGTTCTGACCCAGCAGCAGGAACTCGTGATTGCGGCACTGGGCTTCCGTGCACCGGAGACGGCGCTGGAGCGTCTGGCAGGGCTGTCTCCCGATGAATGGGCCGGGCTCTTCTCCTGGACCGACAGAACGCGTATCACGCTGCAACTCTTCGCCCGGCTCGAACCTTTGACCCTGGCGGCGGAAGTGCGCGAGGCGTTCGAGACGCGGCGGGAGAAGAATCGCCGGCGCCTGGCGTTGCTCAGGAATGAAGCGTCCAAGGTCCTGGCGATCCTTCAGGCCGCTGGGCTGCGCGCCGCCATTATCAAGGGATTCACTCTGGCCCCGAGCTTCGTGCCAAGCCCGGAACTTCGCCAGCAATATGACCTGGATCTCTACCTCACCAGGAAAGACGCGCTTAGCGCCCACCAACTGCTGCAGGAGCGCGGTTATTTCGCCTTGGACCTGGACGACGACGAGCGCGCCATCCATCTGCCTGCGCTGATTCTCAAGACGGGCTGGGAGTGGCGTGATGATTTCTTCGATCTGGACATACCGGTGGCAGTGGAACTGCACTTCCGCCTCTGGAACCGGGAGTTTGAGTCCATCGCTTTGACCTATCCCGAGCCGCATGAGTCTCAGGCCGGCCAGCTTGCCGTCATCGTGCTGCACCTGATGCGGCACCTCTTTCGCGGAAACGTCACGATCTCGCACCTCTACGAACTGGCCTACTTCCTTGAGCACCATTCTGACGACCAGGAATTCTGGAAGGCATGGCGGAAGACCGATACGGTCCTGCAGGACCTGGGCGCGGCGGCCTTCGCCATTGCTGCCAGCGTCTTCGGCGCGCGCTTGCCCGACACTTCGATCTCTAACGCTGTAAATGCTTGGGTCCGGCGCTTCGGCCCAACGGTGTTAGCTCAAGATCGCGCGGGAAAGTGCCAAGTGCTGCTGCAGTTGACCTTCATTCGGTCGTGGAGAGACCGCTTTCTGATCCTGCGCCGCCGCTTGTTGCCCCTGAACGTTCCGTCGGTCGTCGACGGCGTCTACTTGACGCCGGAACAACTGACTTTTTCCCGCCGGCTGCGGCAACGGTCGCGGCAGGCTCTCTACATCGCCGCGCGCGCCTGGTATCATGCCCGGTCGCTGTTGGGGTTTCTGCGTGCATGGGCGCTCTGGCGGTGGGACAGCAGATGATCCGATACCTGACCGCCGTAGCCGCGTTCTATCTGGCCGTCTTTGTCCATGTGATCCTCTTCAATCTGCACCTGGCCGACCTGGGCTTCCGCGAAGACGCCATGGGACAGTTGGGGGCCGCCATGACCGCGGGAACGCTGCTCGCGGCCTTACCTGCTGCGGCGCTGGCACGCCGTTGGGGGTTGAAGCCGTTGATCATGGCTGCTTTCATCGGGGTCTCCTTGGCTCTGGCGGGGCGCGCCGTGGTGGTCACGTTTCCCGCGTTGCTGGTGAGCAGTGTGCTGACCGGATGTTGCACGTCGGTGTTCGCAGTCACCAATCCTCCGGCTATCGCCGCCTTGGTTCCGGCGGAGAAGCGGGCCAAGGCCTTCAGCGGAAACATTGCCGTGGGCATGGGCATCGGCGCAGTGGGCGGGCTGCTGGCCGGATGGCTGCCGGCTTTGCTGCACTCGAAGCTGGCCGCATTGCTGGTAGCCGCGGTGCTGCCCTGGATTGGGTTGGCTGCCATTGCGGGCCTGCGCCTCGTGAATCCCAAGCCTGCTGCCGAGACGGTGGCCCAGTCGGCAGCTTCGCGCCGTTTCCTGATGCGCTTTGTGGCCGGCGTAGGTCTTTGGTACGCATTCACGGCCGGCTTCTCCCCGTTCTTCAACGTCTACCTGAGCCGTGTGCACAACGCCTCGATTCCGGCGATCGGCGGCACGTTTGCCGTATCCCAGGTGTTGCAGGCGCTGGCCGTGCTGTCGATGGCTTGGTGGATCGCGCGGCTCGGCCTGGTCAAGTCGGTACTGCTGGTCCAGATCCTGGCGGCGTTCGCCGTTCTGGCTTTTCTCCCGATCCGCAGCCTCCCCGCCGCGAGCGCCGTCTACATGCTCTACGTGTCTTTGCTGTTCATGCCCGAGCCGGCTCTGCAAAACATCCTGATGGACCGGGTGGGAGAAGGCGACCGGGCCAAGGCCTCGGCCATCAATCAGATGCTCAACCTGGGGACGAACGTGATCGTGGTGGCCGCCGCCGGGTTTCTCATCAGCCGCGTCGGATATCCAACGCTCTTCCTGGCGCTGGCCGTGTTGGGTCTGGCGGCTGCGGGAGCGTTCTACGCTGCATTTGCTAAGATCTCCTCATGACTGCACGTCTCCCTGGATTCAAAGGTGAGTATCTCTGGGAACTCGACATCGCGGAAATGCAACTGACCGCTCTGGCCGAAGCATTCCCGCAGGAGCAGTACGGCTGGCGTCCCGACGCCGGCGCGCGGTCGGTAAGCGAGGTCCTGGTACACATCGCGGCGGGGAATCTGCTGCTCTTAGATGTGACCGGCGTGCATCCTGCTATGGACCTCTACGGCCGGCAGGAAGGCGGCTTCGCGGAACGAATCTACGCGATGATTGCCGTGAATGAGCGCTTGGAGAAAGGCCTCACCGGGAAGGCCGAGGTCCTCGCCATCCTCCGGAGATCGTTTGAAACGGTGCGGGGGTCCTTCACCCGGGCCAGTGATCAAGACCTGGAACGGTTGGGCGAGTTCTTCGGCGAACAAACCACGGTACGCCGCGTCTGGCTGCGCATCCTGGCCCACATGCACGAACACATGGGCCAGTTGATCGCCTACACCCGCGCCATGGGCCGCCCTGCGCCGTGGCCGGACTGGCGAGAAGAGAGCAAGAAGATCTTGGAGAAGGACGCGAAGAAGTGACTTGCCATGTGCCCAAGCTTCCGCCTGGTTCGCACGCTGAACACCGAGGGACAGGTCAGGCTGTCCCCGTTCTGCCCCGTTCTGCCCGTGCTGCGTTCTGTCCCCGGGTCAGACGTGCTTGAAGTACAGGGCGGATCGTGCCCGTCATCAACCTCCCGGAATTGACCAGATAATTTGCTCTTGCGTGGATCAAACCCGGAGTTACAATTGTCAGTACTGTTTAATAACCCTCCAGGAAAGGTGGACATTTATGGCGCAGGCTGACCCTGACAGACCGCTTGTCCTCTCGTATCTTGGTTTGCGCAAGGCCGTGGGGATCATTGGGATAACCCTGCCGTTCGTCCTGGCGCTTGGCAAAGAGCTTATTTTCAAAAGCCCTGGAATACAGCCGTCGATTAGCGCCTACTACTACACGCCGATGCGGGGCGTATTTGTAGGCAGTCTCTGTGCGATAGCCGTCTTTCTCATGTCGTATCGAGGCTACGAACGAAAGGATCACATCGCAGGCATTCTTGCCTGTGTCTTCGGGGTCGGAATCGCGCTGTTTCCCACGACGCCGGAAGGACATCCCACCACAACACAACAGGTTATTGGTGGGCTGCACCTTGCGTTCGCCGCCTTGTTCTTCTTGACGCTGTCTTACTTTTCACTAGCCCTGTTTACGAAGACCGATCCGGCGAAGGCGAAAACAAGCCGCAAGGTGCAGAGGAACCGTGTCTACCTCTCGTGCGGCTGTACCATGCTGGCGTGCCTGGCCCTGATTGCCGTTTATGGCCTCCTGCTTCATGAGACGCCAGTGAAGGAACTCGAACCGCTGTTCTGGCTCGAATCGGCGGCCATCGTCGCGTTTGGCGTATCGTGGCTTACGAAGGGCGAGGCGATCCTGAAAGACATCTGACGCCGTTCCAGCAGGCAACCGCGAGGAAAACGGGTGGAGGACCTACACCGGGTCGGCCGTCGTCGCGGGTTCTGTCTTGACGCTCCGGCCGTTTTCGCGGCGGCTCTTGCGTTTGACGTCGATGTTCAGCCGCTTGATCTTCTGGTTCAGCGTGGAGAGAGGCACCTGAAGCCGTTCGGCGGCTTCGGTTTGGTTGCCACCCGTCTTTTCCAGAGTGGCCGCGATCACGCGACGCTCGCACTCGTCCATGATCTCGAACAGCGAAGCATCGGGACGTGAATCCACCAGCGGCAGGATGCCGCCGTTGCGGCCTTCCGCCAGCGCCTCCGGCAGCAGGTCCGGAGTCACGACCAGGTCGCGTGAAAGGACCACGGCGCGCTCCACGACGTTCTCCAGTTCGCGCACGTTGCCCGGCCAATCGTAGTCCATTAACACAGCCATCGATTCCGGAGCGAAGCGCAGCATCGGGCGGTTGTTCTCGCCGCAATACTTGGTCAGGAAGTGCTCGCACAGCAGGGGAATGTCTTCCTTGCGCTCGCGCAGCGGAGGCAGCGAAATGGTGATCACGTTCAGGCGGTAGTAAAGATCCTCGCGGAAGCGGCCGTCGGTGACCAGGCGGCGCAGGTCCACGTTGGTAGCGGCGATGATGCGTACATCGGTCTTGACGGTTTCCGTCGAGCCCAGCGCCATGAACTCGCGTTCCTGGATCACGCGCAACAATTTGGCCTGTGTTTCCGGACCCACCGTGCCGATCTCGTCCAGGAAGATAGTGCCGCCGTCGGCCACTTCGAAAAGGCCTTTCTTCGAGGCGACGGCGCTGGTGAACGCGCCTTTCACGTGGCCAAACAGGGTGCTCTCCAGCAAGTCCGCCGGCAGACTTCCGGTGTTCACCGGGACGAATGACGCTTGGGCGCGCGGGCTATGCGCATGGATGGCCTTGGCCATGACTTCCTTGCCGGTCCCGCTTTCACCCGCCAGCAACACCGTGGATCGGGAAGCGGCCACTTGCTCGATCAGGTCGAAGATCTTCAACATCGGCTC
>CAYPHP010000003.1:0-25589 GCA_964410045.1 uncultured Acidobacteriota bacterium
TGGAAATGGCGGTCAGTCCGGCCTATCTTACGACTGCGCGAGTTCCTCTGCGGCAGGGCCGCGATTTTTCCCAGCGAGACTCGTCCGCTGCATCCGCTGCATTAGTGGACGAGACCTTCGCTCGCCGCTATTGCAGCAGCGGGAATCCGATCGGCGCCAAGTTGCGCGTGGAAGGCTCCGGCGGTTGGCTGACTGTCGTGGGCCTGGCTGGCGACGTGATGCACGAACGGCGGCTCAGTCCGTCAGCGCCGCACGTCTACTTGCCGTACACGCCGAAGCCGGGGCGCGCGACGCACGTGCTGGTCCGGACGGCCATCCCGCCGGCCGGCCTGACCGCCGCGGTCCGCGCGACCATCCTGCAAGTCGAGCGGGACCGGACCATCGAGAGGCTGGGCACAATGGAGCAACTGTTGTCCGAACAGCTTCAGGAGCCGCGCCGCATGATCAGCCTGCTGGCGGCCTTCGCGGCGTTGGCGCTGCTGCTCGCGGCGATCGGTGTCTACAGCGTGATGAGTTACAACGTCGCGCAGCGCACCCACGAGATCGGAGTCCGCATGATGCTGGGAGCGCGGCAGACATCTGTTCTCGGTCTGATGATCCGCCAAGGAATGACGTTGGTGGCTGGAGGATTGCTCGGCGGGTTGCTGATCGCCGCCGGACTCGTGCCGCTCAGTCATGAGCTGCGCAGTACTCCCGGCTCGATGGCCATGCACTTCGCGGCCGTCGGCTTGATTTTGAGCACGGTTGCGCTGCTAGCCTGCTACGTTCCGGCGCGCCGCGCCGCGCGCGTCGAGCCGATAGTCGCACTGCGCCACGAGTAGGAATCACTCGATCCAGACGGGAATCGCGTTGCCGGCGATTCCGCCGATGCCGACGAACACGGGGGTTTGCCCTGATGGCAGATTGCTCGCGGGAAGCCGGACGTTGATCTGCCAAAGCCCCACGAATCCAGGCGCCAGCCCGCTGAACAGGACCGTGCCGGGTTCCGTTCCAAAGTAGACCACGGGATTGGCGGCCGTTCGAGCCAGAGGATCGGCAGGCGCGGCGGCCCCGTCGGCGACGGCAGGACTCACAGTTCCTTGTCCCGTCGCGTAGATCAGCACCACCGATCCGGCGCGGGCTTTGGCGCTCTCGGTGTTCGGACGGTAATCTTCGTTCAGGACGGTGAACAGACCCGGCCCGGTCGGACCCACGGTAACTGCGCCGGATCCGGCTTCTCTCCCCGCGAGCATCACGCGCACCGGCACGCGGCCCGGCGCCGTCGCCTGTGGGATCTGGAAATTCACTTGCGAAGACCGCACCGCCAGCAGCGGCGCGGTTTGGTTGTTCACCAACACTTGCAGATTTCCCAGTTCGCGCGGCAGCGGCAGGTTGACGGCATCGGCCGTCCCGGCGCCGAAGCTTCCGAACGCCGAAGCCAGTGAATTCGGCGCCAGCGGAGCGCCCGGCTTAAAGCTGGCGCCGTTCACCAGTCCCAGGCCTGTGGACGCTTCCGGGTTGGCCGGCAGCGTCGTAAGCGGCGTGTGCGCCAGGACGCCGGCCAAGAACGGATCGTGACGGCGGAAAAAATCCGTCGCATAAACAGGCGTGCTGATGTCCGGCAACAGCGAGGGAATGTCGGGGCCGCAAAAATCGAAGACCTTCGTGGAATAGCTCACTTGCAGTCCGGAATTCGGCAAAGCGAAGCTGCGGACGTCGCCAAAGTGCTTGGGCTTCCCTCCGGTCGGCTCGCCGACCAGGATCAAGCCTTGGCTGCGCGCCTGGCAGGCGTGCAGCAGACCGGTGGAGAACGTGCGCCGCCCGATAATGCCGTAGAACCGGAAATTGGGATTCTGTTGCAGTCGGGGAATGCGTTGTCCCAATCCCTGACCTAATGGGTCGAGGATCGCGGAATTTCCGCCGGTGTTGTATCGCACATCGATGATCAGCAGGTCAATCGGATTGGCGTCCACCGCGGCGAGCATCTCGGCGGCAAACGCAGCGAACGGCCGGCTGCTCATTTCCTGGGCCTGGTTGTAGGCGAAATACAGCATGCGCGAACTGCTTTGGTATTCGAACCAGTAGTTCAGGTTGGTGTTGCGCGAGGACAGCGGGATGTAGCCGGTGGCCGGATCGTGTACGCGCAGATCCAGCGTCGTGGTCAGCGGCTGCGCCGGCAGGTCGAGCGTGAAACGCTGTCCCTGCCTGTCCTCAAAGGTGAAGCGGCCGGTATTGCCGGTGGGAATGATCTTCAGTGCCTGCAAGATGTCGACGGTCGCCAGATAGCCTGGCGTGATCGCGCGCAGCCACGCGTCGTTTTCATGGGCGATCACTGGGATCAGGGCCTGATAAGCCTGATCCGTCGGCGTATCGCCGATCTGCACCAGCCTCGTACCTAATGCCCTGGCAGACACCGAAGCAGCGGAGGTGACGTAAAGCCCGTCCTCCATCCAGGTCATGCCCAGGGGGAACGCGCGAAAACCGGTGGGCGTCTGACGTAGTTGGATCGACGTGTGTGCGTCGCCGGCCATCGCCGCGATCCGCGCCATCGCGACAATCACCTCGGCATCGGTAAGCGTGGGAATCGACTGGTTCAAGCTGTTGACCGCCGCGGTGAAGTCCGCCTGGTTCAGCGTGGCGAAGAGGTTGATGTGCCGGGCGGGCAGCTCCGTGGCCAGGAACTGCAGGTCCTGCCGCCAACGGGCGTCGCGATCCTGCGCGAAGAGCGCCGTGGCAAGAAGTAAGATCGCTGACAGTCGAAGGTAGCGGCGCAACATGGAAGCTTTGCTATGCACGCCGGTTTCCATACGCCGTTCCTGGGATTCAAGCACTTAGAGCAGCACGGTCAGGGTCTTTCCACCCACCCAGGACGCGGCGACGATCCGGTCCGTTTCATAGTACGATTCTCCCCCGAAGGGGAAGGAGCGAGATTTGGCGGCTGACAAGCAGTTGTACCGCAGAGTGATGGGCCGGTTTGCCACCGGCGTAACCGTGGTTACCGTGCCCTCCGCCAACGGCAACGTCAAGGGGATGACCGCGAACTCCTTCACCTCGGTATCCCTGGAGCCGATGCTGGTGCTGGTTTGCGTCGACTATCGGGCCAAGACACTGGCCCTGATGGAAGCCAGCGAGCGTTTCGGAATCAGTGTGCTCACTGAAGAACAGCAGCCGCTTTCCGATTATTTCGCCCGCTCCGAACAGGATCCGGAAACCGCTCGCCAGTTAGGGGTGCGTTTCCACAAAAGCAAGCACGGAACCCCACTGCTGAACGGTTGCCTGGCCACACTTGACTGCCGCAAGGTGGCCGCGCACGTAGCCGGCGATCACACGGTTTTCATCGGCGAAGTTCAGGAGATGCACGCCGCCGAGGGCCGTCCTCTGCTGTTCTACTCCGGCCGATACCATCGGCTGGGTGATTGACGTTTCCATGGACGTCGTCATCGAGGTTCGCGGGCTGCGGCGCACGTTCGGCGAAGTTACTGCGGTCGACGGCCTGGACCTTCAGGTCGGGCGCAGCCAGTTCTTCGGTTTTCTGGGACCCAACGGAGCGGGCAAGTCCACCACCATCCGGATGCTCACGGGCCTGCTGCGTCCCACCGCCGGCAGCATACAGGTGCTGGGACTCGACCTGGAGCACCATAGCGTGGAAGTGAAACGCCGCATCGGCGTGGTGCCGGAAGGCCTGGCGCTTTTCGAGCGGCTCACCGGAACGCAACTGCTGAACTTCGTCGGACGCATGTACGGTCTGGAGCGCGAGACCGCCGCGCAGCGCGCCGCCGAACTGCTGGAATTCATGGAACTCGGGTCCGCCGCCGACCAACTGGTGGCCGACTACTCCCACGGCATGAAGAAGAAGATCGCGCTGGCCGCCGCGATCATCCACCGGCCGGAGATCCTGTTCCTCGACGAGCCGTTTGAAGGCGTGGACGCCATCGCCGCCGGTTTGCTGAAGAGCATGCTGCAACGGTTCATCGGCCGCGGCGGGACCATCTTCCTGACCTCGCACGTGCTCGAAGTGGTCGAGCGGCTGTGCAGCCACATCGGGATCATCCAGCACGGACGCCTGGTGGCCTGCGCCTCGATCGACGACTTGCGCGCCGGAGTCGCGGTGCCTGGAAGCCCGGCGCTGACCCTGGAACAGATTTTTCTGCGCGTGGTCGGCGGCGCGCGTTCCCATACCGGCGAGCTTTCCTGGCTATGACCGCGATGACCTCGCACTTTCGCCTGCTGGCCGAGATCCGCTGGCAAGTCTTCCGCAACACCCTTCGCCTGAAGGGCAAACTCGGCGACCTGATCGCCAAGATCATCGTGGCGGTGCTGAGCGCAACGGTCGCGTTGACCATCGGGGTCACCTTCGCCGTTGCCGCCTACACGGGCGTCCATTCCGGAAAGCCGAACCTGATCCTGATGTTGCTATGGGTCGTGTGCGTGTGCTGGCAAATCCTCCCGGTCGCGCTCGAAGGCGCGTCGCCGGGCGTGAACTTCCAGGAAGTAGCGCGCTATCCCATCCGCTTCCGTCTCTACTATCTGGTCCACACGGCCTATGGACTGCTCGACCCCACCGCGCTCTTGAGTCTCACCTGGCTCGGATGCATCGGCGCCGGGATGGCTTGGGCGCGGCCCGGCTGGATCGGCTACATCATCGGGCTGCTGGCAGCGTTCGCCCTGGTCAACCTGATGGTGAATCGCGTGGTTTTCGACGCCCTCGAAAGGATCCTGAGCACGCGGCGGGGCAAAGAGCGCTTCTTGCTGGCCGCAGTCCTGTTGTCCGTCGCCGGACAGTTCTTGTTTTACCTGGTCGTGGCGCCGAATCCAGGACCCTGGGGCCAAGCCCTCAAGACTTACCTGGCGCCCCTGCACAATCTCACGCCGCCGGGATTGGTCCAGCGCTTCGTGCTTGACCGCGGTCCGGCGACGTTCCTTGTGGGCTTGCTGGGGATGCTCGCTGAGGCCGGAGTCGCCGCGTTGGTTCTGCGCTGGTTTCTCTGGCGCAAATATCGCGGCGAAATCTACAGCGAAGGCGTGGTGCGGCGGACAGCGGTGCAGGTGCGGCCGGGATGGAACTTGCCCGGTCTTCCGCAGCCGCTGGTTCCGATCCTCGAAAAAGAAACACGCTACCTGGTCGGCAACGCCAGCGCGGCCATCAATTTCTTCACCGTTTCGCTGATGGGCCTGCTCTTCGCAGTCAGTTCCAAATTCAGCGAGATCATGCACGTAGGCCTGCGCATCGACCCGGCATCCATCTACCCGGGGCTGGCGGGCTTCGCGGTCCTGATTGTCGGAGGATATGCGTACAACAGCTTCTGTCACGAGAGCCGCGGCTTCGATCGCTGGGTGCTGGCCCCGATCAGTTTCCGTCAGGTGATTGTGGGCAAGAACGCGGTGTTGGGCGCGATCCTGATCGCCAACGTGCTGTTCATCACCCTGGTGTTCAGCATTCGGCCCGGACTGTCCCTGCTTCGCGTGGCTACCGTTGTTAGCGGCGTCCTGTACGCCGGACTAACCACGCTGGGCGCCGGAAATCTGTTCGCCGTTTGGAGTCCGGCGGGGATCGATTACGGCGGCCTGCGCTCGCGCAACGTTTCCGGAATGGCCGTGCTTGGCGCAGTCACCACGCAGTTCACGATTCTGGGGTCGCTCGGCGCGGTGATGTGGGCGTCCACACGATGGGGTTCCGATGCGCTGCCCGTCTACTGGTTTTCCGCGCTGGCGCTGGTTGCGCTGGCGTTCTATCTCTACTCGGTCGGCTACGCCGCCCGTTACGCCGGCGCCCATCATGACGTGATGGCCTCCCGCCTGTACTAAGCGCCCCGACTTGAAGCGCCCCGACTTGAACTGGACATCCCCGCCGCGTCGTGTTAGCGTTCCGGCACAGGGGGGTGGGAACATGAGAATCAACTTACGGATTGTGGCGGGGATATTCGTGTTTTTTGTGGCCGGCTTGACCGCTCAGACGATCACCGGATCGATCACCGGCGTGGTTACCGACGCCAGCGGAGCGGTGATCCCGGGCGCCGAGGTGGCCGTCTTGCACAAGGGCACCAACATCCGCTCGACAGCGCGTTCCGATGCTTCCGGCAATTATACGGTTTCCTTGCTGCCGCGTGGCGACTACAGAGTCGAAGTCACGGCCGCGGGTTTCAAGCGGTTTGTCCAGGACGGGATCGTCCTGCAAGTGCAGCAGACCGCGCGGCTAGACGTGCAGATGACGGTGGGCGAGGTGGCCGAATCCGTCGTGGTTACCGCCGACGCCGGACGCCTGGAAACCGAGAATGCCACGCTGTCCAAGGTCGTGGACAACCGCTCCATCGTCAACCTGCCGCTGAACACGCGCAACGTCTACAACCTGGTGTTCCTGACGCCCGGAGTCACCGGCTCGGTGGGCAACAGTTATGGCGAGATGCGGTATTCGGTGAACGGCGCTCGCGCGCGCACCATGGACACCATGATCGACGGCGTCTCGGCGGCGCACCCCACGGTGAACGGATTCAACGGCATCTCGGTTTTCCCGTCGGTCGACGCGATCGAGGAATTCAAGCTCCTGGGCGCCGACTATCCGGCCGAGTTTGGACGCAGCCTGGGCAGCGTGCTCAACGTGGCTTTCAAGTCGGGCACCAACCAGTGGCATGGAAGCGCCTACGAATTCCTGCGCAACTCCTCGCTGGACGCCAACAACTTCTTCGACAACCGCCTGGGGCGGCCGCTGGGGAGTTTCAAGCGTTCGCAGTTCGGTGGTGTGCTGAACGGTCCGATCCTCAAGAACCGGACTTTCTTCATGGTTTCGTTTGAGGGCTTGCGGGAGCGCCGCGCCGACTCCACCACGGCGTCGGTTCCCACGGCGCTGGAACGCGCCGGGGATTTCTCCCAGACCCGCACCGCCACTGGCCAGCCGATTATCATTTACAATCCGTTCTCGACGCGAGCCAATCCCAGCGGCGGCTTCATCCGCGATGCTTTCGCCGGAAACCGGATTCCGACGGCACTCCTTGACCCCGTAGCCGTCAATACGGCGAAGTTCTATCCTGCAGCCAACGCCGCGCCAACAGGGCAGAGTAACAACCAGAACAACTTTGCGGCCAGCGGGTCCCGGCCGTTGGACACCACGCAATCGGACTACCGTGTGGACCAAGTGATCTCGCCGCGCCAGCGCTTTTTCGGGCGCTATTCGACCCGTTTGAATGACGACAAGGCCACCATCTTTTTCCCGAAGGATCTGCAGCAGGCCGAAGGACGCATCAACCAGGAGGACCACGTCCATGGCGCCGTGGCCGACTACACCAATACGCTCTCGCCGACCATGATTCTCAACGCCCGTCTGGGTTTCGCGCGCACTTTGTTCGTGTTCGCCAACCAAGGACTGGGATTCGTCCCCTCCAGTCTCGGCCTTCCGGCATACATCGACAAGGGGGTGGACTTCCTCCAGTTTCCGGGCTTCAGCGTGACCGACTATCGCGGCCTGGGCGGCGGCGATCACCGCAGAAATGCGTTTATGACTTACACCGCGGTCGCCGGTCTGACCAAGACCGCCGGCAAACGCACCATCAAGACGGGGATGGATCTGCGCATGATGCGCGTCAACGTCAACGAGGGGCGCAACGCCAGCCAGTACAGCTTCACCCGGGGCATGACCCAGGGACCCAATCCCACGCAATCCAGCAGCACCACCGGGAACGGGTTTGCTTCGATGTTGCTGGGGACCGGCAGCAGTGGATCGCTACAAGCGAATTACAAAAACGTGGCCACGCACAGCATCTACCTGGCTGGCTATTACCAGGAGGATTGGCGTGTGACGCCGACCCTGAGCGTGAGCGTGGGCTTGCGCTACGACGTCGATTTTCCGCGCACCGAGCGCTACAACCGGACCAACTACTTTGATCCCAAAGTGGCCAATCCTGCCGCCGAGTTTCTGCCGGGAATCAAAGGCGGCCTGGTGTTCGTCGGCGTGAATGGCGTCCCGCGGACGCAGTTCACCGCGGACAAGAACAACCTGGCGCCCCGTTTTGGATTGAGCTGGCAGTTCCTGCCGCGAACCGTCCTGCGACTCGGGTACGCCCACGTCTATGGACCGTCGCAACAGGCGGCAGCCGGCACCATCGGCACCATGGGCTACCGCGTGGACAATACCTGGGTCGCTTCGATTGATGGCGTGACGCCCAATGACTTGCTGCGGAATCCGTATCCGCGCGGAATTGCTCCGGTCCTTGGCTCCAGCCAGGGTGTGCTTACTCAGTTCGGGAACGCGATTGAGGCCACCACCCAGGACATCGTTTCGCCGTGGACCCGCCAGGTGAACGTGAACCTGCAACGGGAACTGCCGTTCGCCACCTTGCTGGAAGTCGCCTACGTCGGCACGCGCGGTTTCTACCTGCACCGCAATGATGAAGGTGGTTTGAGCTTGAACCAGTTGGACCCGTCACAGATGTCGCTGGGGTCTCGACTGAATGAGCAGGTGACCAATCCTTTCGCCGGAACGAAGTACGCCGCCGGCGTGCTGGCCGGTCCGCGGACCAGCCGGGCGCAGCTCTTACGTCCGTATCCGCAGTTCACCAACATCATCCCCATCTACTCGGTGGGCGCGTCGTCGTTCTATCACTCACTGCAAGTGACCGCCACCAAGCGTTACACCCAGGGGCTGCAGATGCAGTTGGCCTATACCTGGGCCAAGAGCCTCGACGACGGACTGAGTCACCAGGATAGCTACAACATTCGGGCCGACCGCGCGCTTTCCGACATCGACATTTCCCATCGCGCGGTGATCTACGGAGTTTATGATCTGCCGTTTGGCCGAGGCCGTCGCTGGGGATCGGGCTGGTCCAGGCTGGCCGACTTAGCCATCGGAGGGTGGCAGGTGAACGGCATCGCGACGTTTTCCGCCGGTACGCCCCTGGGCATTTCCGCTACCAACAACGCCGGGATCTTCAACATGGCGATTCGCGCCAACAGCAACGGCAGGAGCGGGAAGCTCGAAGGCCCAGTACAAGAGCGCTTGAGCGCCTATTTTGACCGGACCGTATATAGCCAGCCCGCTGCCTTCACCTTCGGCAACATGGGCCCGCGCCTGCCGGATGTCCGCACTGACGGCATATACAACTGGGACTTGTCGGTGTTCAAGAACTTCCGGATCGTGGAGCGGGTCAGCGCCCAGTTCCGGGCGGAGTTTCTGAACGCGTTCAACACCCCGCGGTTCTCGGGTCCCAACACCAGCGTGACGTCGAGCAGCTTTGGCGCGATCACGTCGCAGGCCAATGCGCCCCGGCAGATCCAGTTTGGCTTGAAGGTGCTGTTCTAGCAGTCATGAAATCAGAAACTCGCCGCCTTGGAGTGCGGCGGCTTGCCGCCGCATGCGGTGGCAAGCCACGGCACTCCATGACCGGAGCCGACCCGGCCGATTGTCGTGTTGACAGCCACTCAGCCGTGATATAACCGCCCGAGCGGTCGGCAACTCTACCGCATGGTAAGGGGATGCGATAGGGGAGCCCTGGGGGGTTCTGTCCATGGTTCTGGGTGTTTTCGGCCAGTTCCGTTGCGAACGGGTGGCGCTACCCGCGCTTCCGTCCCTGCCTACACCTCCCTCTAACGCGATATTCAGGAGATCAACGATGCGTATCCACCTTTCCCGTCTATTGGTGTTGGTCCTCGTTGCGGCAGCACCGGCCGCCGCGCAGAACGCCACCGGATCGATCCAGGGCGTCATCCGCGACGAACAACGCGCGGTGATTCCGAATGCGACCATCCATGTGGCCAATCTGGCGACGGGCGCTACACGGAAAGCCGGTACCAGCGCGGCAGGCGCTTACGTCGTGGAGAACCTGATGCCCGGGGAGTACGAGGTCAAGGTGGAGGCGCAAGGATTCGCCACCAAGATCGGGACCGCCACCGTGCAGGTCGGCGGAACCACCACGGCGGACTTCGCGCTGACCATCGGCTCCACCACCCAATCGGTGACCATCACCACCGAAGCTCCGTTGCTCAACACTACGGAGACCCAGGTGGGCGGGGTCATCAGCCGGGAGCGAGTGGAGAACCTGCCGATCAACGGGCGGAGCTTCCTTTCCACCGCGTTGCTGGAGCCGGGCGTGCGCGTGAGCTACGCCGCCAATTCCGGTGCGGGGAATCCCAATAACTACTTCCAGGTGTCCATCGGCGGCGCTCCGCAGCAAATGACCGTCATCTCCGTCGACGGGGCCCGGGTGAACGACCGGATCACCGGCGGCACGTCTCAGAATTTCTCCGCCGAGACTGTTCAGGAGTTCCAGATCAGCACCCTGGGCTTTGACCTCTCGGCAGGGACCGTCTCGGCCGGAGTGGTGAACGTGGTTTCCAGGACCGGTACCAACGCGTTCCACGGAAGCTCGTTCTTCTTCTTCCGCGACCACAACATGGCCGCATTCCCGGGCTTCAGACGGCCCACTGACCCGGGCGCCCTCAGCCCCTTCTGTGCCAACCCATCTTCGGATGCATGCTCACGTTTGCAGGATCCGTTCTTTGTGCGCCGCCAGTATGGCGGCACTCTCGGCGGTCCGATTAAGAAGGACAAGCTCTTCTTCTTCGGCAACTACGAGCGCAACGATCAGGTCGGCGCGGTGCCGATCACCTTTACCGACACCACGCTGTTCGGATTCAACCACGTCGCGCAACAGCCTCAAAAAGGGCATCTGGCTAACGTGCGCGTGGATTACACCCTCAGCGACAAACATACCGCCTTCGTGCGCGGCGGCATTGACTCGAACAACGGCGTGGCCGGGACCGGCATGGAAACCACCTGGATTGCGTCCAGCAATTTCGCCTATCAGACGCAGATGGGCCTGACCAGCGTCCTCAAGCCGACCCTGGTGAACGACTTCCGCTTCTCCTACTCCTACTTCCGCAACCGGCTGGCTCCGCCTTCCCAGGAAGAGTGCCTGAGAATCGGCGGCAATCCGGCGTACTGCTTCAACCTCGGCGGACCGCGCATCACCTTCTACGGCGGACTGGTCGCGGGCACCAACGTCAACGTCTCGCAGGATCGCCACCCGCGGACCTTCCAGTGGACCGACAACGTCAATTGGACCAAAGGCAGCCACCGCGTGCGCTTCGGCGGCAATTGGGAGCACAGCAACAGCCGCGGATCTTGGAATCAGAATGCGCCCGGATCGTATACCGCTTTCAGCCCGACCACCACACAATTGGTCCCGGCGCTCTACAACGCGCTTCCCGCGAGTTTGAAGCCTGGTGGAACGGGCGCCACTTTTGCCGATTTGATGACCCTGCCGATGGCCGGCACGCTGAGCATGGGAATCGGCGACCCCGGCCAGCCGGCCCCCTACAATCGCGACAAGAACCTGGCCAACGACCACTATCGCTTCTACCTCCAGGATGCCTGGCAGATCCGCCCGGGCCTGACCATCAACTACGGATTGGGCTGGTCGTATGAAAACAACGTTCTCTATCACGACCTGGATCTGCCCCAGTACTTGCGTCCGGTGATTGGAGACAAGCTCGGCAAGATTCCCCAGAACTGGGGGAACTTCGATCCGGCCTTGGGCTTTGCCTGGGCCTTGGGTAAGTCGCGGAAGACAGTGGTGCGCGCCAGCGCCTCGCTGCATCACATCTCACCGAACGTCGGCTTCTACAATCTCAACCAGCGCATCTACTTCGGTCCTTCCGGCAACGGGCTGCAACCGGTGACCAGCGCGGCGCTCACCAACCCGGAAACCGGCACGGGATTCCTGAGCTTTGGAACGCCCACGGCCTTCAGCCTCCAGGACATGTTCAACTACGTGCCCACGGCGCGGGCGCTGATGGCCGGGTCCATCGTCGGGAACGGCACCGACCTCTCGATCCGCGGCGTGAACATCTACAAGACCGTGGCCGGCTCGCAACTTCTGGACGCGGTCTACAACGAGGATTCCGCCCGCACGCCATACACATTCCAGGTGAATGCCGGCGTGCAACGCGAGATCGTCCGCAACCTTTCCGTGTCGGCGGACCTGGTGATGCGGCGAGGCGTGGGCTTCGGAGCCTTCGAGCTGTTCTTCCCCGACTACAACCGCTACTTCCGCGTGGCCAGCTACACCTTGCCCGCATCCGGGTCGGTGGCCGATGCCAACCGCGTTTACAACCCGATCATCCCTCGGTGCACCGGGACCCAGGGTCTCGACCCCAGGGCCAATTGCTCGCTGGGCGCGATCCAGTACGGCCTCGCCGGAATTCTCTCCCGGTATACCGCACTACAGGTGAAAGTCGACAAGCGGATGTCCAAGGGATTCCAGATCACCGGAGCCTATTCGTTGGCCCAGTACACCACCTTCACCGCCCTGGCCAGCAACGACAACCTGCATGAAGGCCACGGCATCTCCACCGGTCTGCCCCGGCACAGTTTCACCGGCAGCGCCATGTGGGACTTGCCGAAATACAACGGGCAGCACGGGCTGCTGCGCGCCTTGGTGAACGGCTGGCAACTGTCGTCATTGATGCAAATGAGCACCGGGGCGCCGACGACGCCCAACATCGGAGGCAATATCAACAGCCTGGGTCCGGCATCCGGCGGCTTCGACGTCGACGGGGACGGCAACTACACTTTCCGGCTTCCCGGCGCGCAGATCGGCGGTTTTGGACGCTACCTGAGCGCCAGCGACATCCGCAAACTGGTGGATCAGTACAACGCCAAATTCCCTGCGCCGAAGGACACCATCGTGCAGCAGATAGGCGTCGCCAACCGCGACAAGGCCGGCACGCCCTACCCGGTGTTGGTGTTGCCCGACAACTTTGCTCCCGGTGACAGCTTCCTCTCCCAAGACCTGCGCATCACGCGGGAAATCCGGATCACCGAGAAACTCAGGCTGCAGTTGATCGCCGAAGGTTTCAACATTTTCAACATCGCCAACCTGACCGGATTCAGCGGGACCATCGACAAATACGTCCGGCCCACCGGGACGGTAGCCGCGAACGGGACAGTGAGCATCACCGTGCCGGGCCGCAATCCGGCATTCAACTTCGGTCAGGCCACCGGCCGGTTCAGCCCGGTGTTTGGTTCCGGCGGTCCGCGCGCGTTCCAGTTCGCCGCGCGCTTGAGGTTTTGAAAATTCGCCAGGTTCCGGAGGCAGACAAGAATGTCTGCCCTACTGGGGACAGCCTGATCTGGCCCCCGGTCTATGGCTCAGCCTTCGCGGCGGAAGAGGTGCAGATCAGGCTGACCCCTGGCGATGCGGATGCCTAAACGCGGGCAGGCAGGAATGCCTGCCCTACAAGTGCCGCAAGATCCGGATCGGCTCGATGCCTGACGCCCGCCGCGCGGGATTGATACAGGCGACCGCGGCGACGGTGGCCAGCGTCAGCGCGACGGCGGCCATGGTCCACGGGTCGGTGGCTTGTACGCCGTACAGCAAACCGGCCAGCAGCCGGTTTAGGACCAGCGATCCCAGCAGGCCCAGTACGACGCCCGCGAGCGTCAGGCCCATGCCCTGTTGCACCACCATCGCCAGGACCTCGCCCGGCCGCGCGCCGAGCGCCATGCGAATCCCGATCTCGTGGGAGCGCTGCGAAACGGTGTAGGAGATCACCCCGTACAGACCGGCGGCGGTGAGCGCCAGCGCCAGACCGGCAAAAGCCGCCAGCAGCACAGAGCTGAAGCGCGACTGCCAGTAGCTCTCGGCCAACCGCTGCTCCATAGTGGCCACGCCGTAGACGTTCATCAACTTGCCCAGGCTCCAGATCTCTTTCTGGGCCGCCGCGGCGATGCTCATCGGATCGCCGCTGGTGCGGATCACGTAGTTCATGATCGGCGGCGTCCGCTGAGCGAACGGAACAAAAAATACCGGACGCGGCTCCGGATCGATTCCGGCGAAACGCTGGTCGCCGACCACACCGACAATCTTCCAGCGCCCCGACGCAGGCGCGCGAAACTCGATGGTCTTATCCAGCGGATCCTCGCCGGGGAAGTACAGCGCGGCCAGCTTGCGGGAAACCACGGCGACCGGAGTCGAATCCTCCTTGTCGTGCTCGGTAAAGAAGCGGCCGGCCTGTAGTGGAATCCGCATCACTTCCAAGTAGTTCGGCATGGCGATGTACAGGATGGCGGCAGGTTCTTGTCCGGGCAAGGCGGGCCTTTCCGGGCGAACGAAGCGGGTCCCGCCAAAGATCGTGACCGGCGGCGGGAAACTCACGGCGCTCACCGACTCCACGCCCGGGATCGCCTCCAGCTTGCGAATGGCGCTTTGAAAATGCGCGCGGCGGGAGGCGATGGTGGCGAAGGCTTCGCCGCGCAGGGAATTGCGGATGGTCAGGACGTTGCTGGGCTCGAAGCCGGGATCGATGTGCGCCAGTTTCCAGGCGCTGCGCAAGACCACTCCGGCGCCCGCCAGCAGGATGAACGAGAGCGCCACCTCCGTCACCAGCAGGCCGGCGCGGAGGCGTCCGGCGCTGCGTCCGCCCATGCCCGAGCGTCCCGCGTCGTTCAGGACCTCGGTGAGATCCACACGCAACGACTGGCGGGCCGGCGCCAGACCGAACAGAATTCCAGTGACCACCGAAAGCGCCAGCGTGACTGCGGCCACGCCGCCGTCGATTCCCACGGTGGCCAGAAACGGCATCCCTGCGGAGTCCGGGATCAGGCGCAGCAGCGGCTTAACGCTCCACGCCGCCAGCGCGATCCCCGCCAGCGCGCCCAGCCCGGCCAGCAACACGCTCTCCACCAGCAACTGCCGGAAGATCTCGCTGCGCCGCGCGCCCAAGGCGCTTCGCACAGCCATCTCCTTGGCGCGGGCCAGGGCCCGGACCAGCAGGAGGTTGGCCACGTTGGCGCAAGCGATCAGCAGGACGAAGCCCACGGCCGCCAGCAACAGTTGGAACGTCGGCCGGAACTGGCCGACCAGGTCCTCGCGGATCCCGCGCACCGCGGCCTGGAAACCGGCGTGGGTCGCCGGATTGTCGCGCACAATCCGCTCGCCGACCGCCGCCATCTCGGCCTGGGCCGCGGCCAAAGACACGCCCGGACGCAAGCGGCCCACCACGCCGTAGGTGCGCGTGGTGCGGTCCTGCCGCAACGTTTCCAGACGCAGCGGCACCCAGAGGTCGGGCTGCACGGTGATCAGGTTGGCGCTGTGGAAGTTGGCCGGCAGCACTCCCGCCAGAAGATACGACCGGCCGTCGAGTTCAATGTTCCGGCCGACCACCGCGTCCGAGCCGCCGAACGCCGACTGCCAGAGACCGTGGCTGATGATGGCCACCCGGTCGTGTCCGGACTGATCCTCGCCCGCGACGAAGGTCCGGCCGCGAAATGCCTGCACGCCGAGCACGTCGAAATAATTCGCCGTGACGCTGTGAGTGAGCGGCGTCACCGGCTGATCGAGCGCGGTGAAGGTCAGACTGTCGTTGCGAAACGTGGCCAGACCCTCAAATGACTGGCTGCGCTCTTTCCAGTCGAGGAAATCCGCGGGCGCCACGGGGCCGCGCGGGACCCCGCCAATCCGGCTTACGTCCCACCAGAGCATCACCACGCGCTGCGGGTCGCGATAAGGCAGGGGATTCAGCAACACGCCGTTGATCACGCTGAAGATGGCCGTGTTCGCGCCCAGCCCCAGCCCGATCACGGTGATCGCTACCACGGAGAACAGCGGGTTCTTGCGCAGGATGCGCCAACCGTAACGCAGATCACGAAGCAGCCGGTCCATACCCAGGGTGGAGCAATTCAGCCGCCAGACATTCCGTGCAGAGGGCCGCTTAGAGGAGCCGCCCCTGTCCGTTCCTGGGACCGGCCTTCCCGCCTCCGAACATGGCTACCGACGTGCCTGGGTCAGGCGCTCGTATTCCTGGCGCAGCCAGGCAGGCTCGTCCGGCTCGCCCTTGTTGGGCATGCCCTTGGTGATCGACCAGCGATGGATCCAGGAGAATCCGCCGCGCCCGGCGTATTCGTCGGGCAGGCTGTAGACCGGATCGCGCAAGGCCGTCTCCAGATCGACGAAGGAATAGCCGCGGCGTTTCAGCATCTGCAACAGCTCGCCCAGCATCTCGGAATTCAAGCGGTTGGCGTGCAACAGCAACACTTGCGGAAACTCCCGTCCCGCCAGTTCAACAGAGCGTTGCTCGAAGAACGCGATCACCGATTCCAGGTAAGGAAGGTAGGCCGCGCGCACCCGCTGGACCATCGCGGTGTCGGCGTGTTCCACGGCGTGGTTGAAGACGTAGGCGAACATCCACTCCGAATTGTCGAAAGTCACCGGGGCCTGCCGCCAGCCGTTCTGCTTGAGGAACGTCTCCAGCCGCGTCTTGCTGGCCCGGTCCGCGCCGGTGTGCAGCATGGGCGACCGGAACCAGCGCAAGCGCGGAACTTCCAGCGTCGTCCGCAGCACGGTGTCAGCGCGCAGGATGTTGTTCTCGTAGTCCGCGATGGGCATGGTGTTCAGATCGGGATGCGAGTAGCTGTGGTTGCCGAACTCGGCCCCCGCGTCCTTCCACAAACGAAAGATCGCCCGGCGTTGCTCCATCGTCAGGCCCGGACAATTCCCGGCGATGATGAAGGCGGTCACCGGAACGCGCTGCTCGCGGACCGGAGCCAGCAAGGCGCGGGTCATGGGATGCAGCGTGTCCCAGTCGCAGGCACGCGCGCCCGATTGTCCAACGGGCAAATCGTCGATGGTCACCGCGACCGTGCGGCCCGACGGGCCGGCGAGAAGAGTGCTTAACAGGAACTCCAGTAGCATCGGTTATCATCTTCCCATAGCCATGGCGTTTCTGGTTGCCCTCTTGCTGCTTCAGGCCAGCGCGACCATCCTGGAGAACGACTACGTACGCGTGAGCCGGAACGCCGCGCCCTGCGCCGATGCGGGTACGGCGGGCTGCGGCGATCGGGTGCTGGTGGCCATGGGCGCCATCCGTCTCGGTGCGCGCAAGATGTCCAGAGCCGACATCGCGGTCTTCAAGATTCGGGAGTCCTACACCGCGCCTGCCGGAGACTATCTGGAAGTGGCTTTCAAGCCCACGCATCCGCCGGTGAAATCTCCCGCGGAGTTGATTCCACCCGACAAGAACACCGTGCTCTACGACGGGGATCGCTTCTTCGTCTTTCAGGAAAACCTGGAACCGGGCGAGACCCGCGCGCGCCACAGCCACAGCCAGCGCGTGGTGATCGTCCTCAATCAGACCCGCCTGCAGCAATGGCCTGACGGCGGGCCACCTATTTTTCGCGACCAGGTTCCCGACGACGTTCGCTTCAACGAGCCGGTGATCCACGTAGTCAAGACAGTGGGAGATAAGCCGCTGCGCAACATCGTCATCGAGTTCAAGCCTGAGCGGAAGTCTCGTTAGTTTCCGTTCCGGCTCCGTGCACTCTGTGCCTCTGTGGCTATTTCTCCTCGGGCAGCTTGGCATCCTTCCATGCGCGCCAGCCGCCGGCCAGGGACCACACATTGGTGTAGCCCATGTTCTGCAAGCTGTCCGCGGAGAGCGCGGAACGGAATCCGCCGCCGCACATCAGCACGACGGTGGTGGAAGTGTCCGGCACGGTCTTCTCGATGTCCCGCTCGATGATGCCGCGGCCCAAGTGTCGCGCGCCGGCCGGGTGACCGGCGGTCCACTCGTTGTCTTCGCGGATGTCCACGAACTCCACTCGCTCGCCGGCAGCCTGGCGGCGGCGCAACTCCTCAATGGTCATTTCCTTGACGCGCGATTTTGCGCCGTTCACCAGCTCGAGAAACTTTGGGGAATGTTGCATATCAGAATGCTACCATGCCGGGATGAAGAGCGTCGCAGCGGTCCTGGCGATGGCTGTGGCGCTGGGCGCGCAGCCACGAGCGATTCCCGTGAAAGTTGTGGTGGTGACCTTGTTCGAGCGCGGCGCCGACACCGGCGACGAGCCCGGCGAGTTCCAGCATTGGGTGGAGCGGGAAAAGCTGGACCGCGTGCTTCCTTTTCCGCAAGGCTATCGCGACCTGCGCATGAACCGCGACGGCGTGCTGGGCATCGTCACCGGCATGGGCACCGCGCGCGCCGCCGCCAGCATCATGGCGCTGGGACTCGATCCGCGCTTCGATTTGCGGAAGTCTTACTGGCTGGTCGCGGGCATCTCCGGCATCGATCCCGCCGACGGTTCGCTGGGATCCGCGGCCTGGGCCGAGTGGATCGTCGACGGCGACCTGAGCCACGAAATCGACGCCCGCGAGATTCCCGCCGGGTGGAAGACCGGCTACATCCCGTTGCGCCGTTCGATTCCTTACGAACAGCCGCGTCGAGACACCGGGTCGGGCGAGACCTATCACTTGAACGCCGCGCTGGTGGATTGGGCCTTTCGTCTCACGAGCAACGTCGAGTTGCCGGATACCGATGACATGAAGAAGGAGCGCAGCCAGTTTTCTTCCGCACCCGCCAATCGTCCGCCGTTCGTGATGAAGGGCGATCAACTGGCCTCCTCGACTTTTTGGCACGGAAAGCTGCTGAATCAGTGGGCTAACGACTGGGTGAAGTACCACACCGAAGGCCAAGGCAATTATGTCACCACGGCGATGGAAGACACCGGCGTCTTGCAGTCGCTGACGTTCCTGGCGAAGGCCGGGCGCGTGGACGTGAACCGCGTGATGGTCCTGCGCACCGCCAGCAATTTCGATCACCTGCCGGAAATGTCCGCGGCGGAGAGTCTGGCCCAAAAGCTCAGGAAGTACACCGCCTACCAGCCCTCGCTCGAATCCGCGTGGCGCGTGGGAAGCGTGGTGGTACGCAACCTGGTGAGTAACTGGAACAGGTACCGCGACACGCCTCCGGCGCCCTGATCGGCGTTCATCGGCGTTGATCTGCGGTCAGAAGTCCAGCACCTTCTGCGACTTCACGTTCTGTAGCAATTCCTTCTTGTCCATGAAGTAGGTGGACTTCATCTTGCCCTTGGAGAACAGCTTCTCGGCCTGATCGTCCCAATGGGGCGAGGCCTGATTGTCGCTTTCGCCGAGCGGGATAACCGACCAGGACTTGGGCGGATTGGAGAGCACCACAAGCTGCGGAGAAGTCTGGCCTGAGCGCCCGACCATTTCCTTGCCCACCGCGGAGAAGCCGATGGCGCGCGGCGTGGCCATGCCTACGTCTTGCAGCGATCCGCCGCCGACCGGATAGGTGCGCGTGCCGCCCTGGCGCGCCACGCGGAAGATCTGTCCGTAGGGCACCCGCACGGCTCCAAAGTCCTTCCGCAGTTGCGACGCGCCCTGCGCCAGCGCCTGGACCACCTGGGTGTCGGTCAGGTTGGCCGGAGGCACAACCGTGTTGGCCCACTCCTTGCCCAGACCCATCTTGAAGGCACGGAACGCCGTGGCGCCTGCCGAGTCGGGATCGCTGCGGCGGTTCCACGACTGGATCAATTCGTAGAGTTCACGGCTGTCCGCGTTCTTCAGCGACGGTCCGCTTCCTCCGCCGGGATTGGCTTCCTCATAGTTCTCCCAACCCTTGCGGATACGCTCCTGCCAGCGGTCGGCCTGGAACACTTGTGTGTTGAAGGCGACGTCGATCGCCTGATCCAGAGTCAGCTTGCTGTCGCCGCGGGTGAACTCGTTGAGCAACTCCACCACCATTGCCGCGCGCTGGTGGTTGGGGCGGTTGGTGTCGTTGAAGATGTAAGGATACGCAGCGTAGCGCTCGGCGGTCAGCGGACTGTTGATCATCAATCCGGCCGGCGAAATGTTGCAGTTCTGCATGTAGCCTTGCGGCGGATTGGTGATCTGCACCAGGTCCGACATGGGATGCAGCCCCTGCCAGTCGTTGGCCGACTTGTTGCCGGGGATCGGCAGGCTGGGATTGGTTCCCTTGGCGCGGACCGGCACGCGCCCGGTGCGCTGATAGTAGATGTCGCCCTGCACCGTCGCCACCATGATGTTCTGGGCCATCAACTGGAGCATGCCCAGGGCGCTCTTCATCTCCTCGAGATTGCGCGCGGTCATCATCTTGAAGACCTGGTCGCCGAGCTTGACCTCTTCGGAATAGGGGATCGAAACGGCGTAGGCCTTGCCGCCTTTGTGCGCCACCACCGGCCCGTGATGGGTGGATTCCATGGGCAGCTCGCGCACTTCCACTTCGCATTCCTTCTTGTCGCACTTGCGGACCGCGATCTTCTCCTTGCGCACGGTCATCTCGCGCCACTTGCCGTCCACCTGATACTGGCGCGGATTCTGCGGATTCAGTTCTTCCTCAAAAACGTCGGAGGTGTCCGGGCCGCCGGTGGTCATCGCTACGGAAGCCCAACGGCTGTGACCGAGCGCCGGAATCGGCTGGCCCAGGATGCTCGCGCCGGAGACGGCGAAATTGTCCTTCTCGGCGTAGAGGCGAACTTCGTAGAAGCGGAACTCGCCGTACCAGCTCAAATGCGGATCGATCAACGCGACCGGCGCTTTGAGCGCGGACTTGTTGGCTGCCACCAGCCATTCATTCGATCCGCGATACGCGGATGGATCGTCGAGCGGGATGTTGGCGCGGCGCAGGTCGCCGCCGGCTTCGCCTTCCGGCCAGCCCCAGATGATGAAGCGGCCGAGGGCCACCACCTGCGACGGCGTGACTTCCGGCGCCCACCACGGGACTTTGTCGGGGTTATCCTTCATGTAAGCCTTCACCCCGGCGACGAACGCTTCCATCACCTTGCGCATGCGCGGAGCGGTTTGGTCATACTTCTCACGGCTGATGTCGCGATGCCGCCACAAGCGCTGCCGGTAGTCGTGGCGGAACCACGACTCGCCGAAGACCTCGGACATGGTCCCTTCCGCCTTGCGGAAGTTGCGCAGCATCTCTTCCAGACGGTCTTCGGCTTGGGCATAGCCGTTGGCGTAGGCCATGCCTTCCAGGGTTTCGGCGTAGATGTGGGGCACGCCCCACTCGTCGCGGTAGATGGTCACCTTCTCCGCCCAAAGCGGCAGGGCCAGAAGCGACAACGCTAGGAGGATGTGTTTCATGGAGGGTATTGTAACCACGGATTACACGGATTACACGGATTACACGGATGATCCGGAACCGATCTCAACCACGGATAAACACGGATGAACGCCGATAGGTTCTCTGCCTTGCTTTCTGGGAATGGGCGATCAGGGGCTATCGGTGGTCTTTGATCTGTGTTGATCCGTGTCCATCCGTGGTTCATTTCGGTTGCGGCTCGGACGCGCTGTGTAATCCGCGGCTACTTCTTTTTCGCCGGGGCGCTTTTCTTGGCGAAGGTGCGGATGTAGTTCACCAGGCTCCAGCGTTGATCCTCGCTGAGCCGGCCCTTGAAGGTCAGCATGGGCATGCGTCCTTCGGAGATCTTGTAATAGAGCGATCCGTCGGTTTCCTCGGCCATCTCCGCGGCGTTCGTGAAACTGCTGGCCGGCTTGTTCAGACCGGCGGCGCCCGCGCCCTTGCCGTCGCCCTTCGAGCCGTGGCAAACCGCGCATTCCTGCTCGTAGAGAGCCTTGGCGGTCTTCAACGAGGCCGGTGTGGCCGCCACGGGATTCTTCTTCTCCGCCGCCTCTTTGGGCGCTTTCCAATCGGAGCCGGCCATCAACAGAACAGGTAGGAAGAGCAGAACCAGTTTTCGCATAAGGACCATTCTAACGCCGGTGGGCGGTCATGCGCATCCCGTACTTCGGACGCAGGGTGACCAGCGGGCGGAGCGCCACCTTGTGCCCAGGGACCAGGCGCAGCTTCCAGCGCTGGGCCAGGGTGGCCAGCAGCAGGACGCCCTCCATCCATGCGAATGACTCCCCGATGCACACGCGCGGCCCGCCGCCGAACGGGAAGTAGCAGAACTTGGGCCGCGCCGCCTGCGCTTCCGGGGTCCACCGCCCCGGATCGAAGCGCTCGGGATCGGGGAAGTAGCGCGGGTCGCGATGCATCACCCACTGGCTCATCAGCACGATGGACTCCGCCGGGATGGTGTAACCGGCCAAAGGAAAGTCGTGCAACGCACGGCGTCCGAGCACGTAAGCGGGCGGATACAAACGCATGGACTCCGCCAGGACCGCCTCGGTGAATCGCAGGTTCGGGCAATCCTCGGCGCCAGGCAGGCGTCCGCCCAGCACCCGATCCAGTTCGCGGTGCATCTCCGCTTCCACGTCCGGATGCTGCGAAAGCAGATACCAGGTCCAGGTGAGGGCGTTGGCCGTGGTTTCGTGACCGGCCAGGAACAGGGTCATGCACTCGTCGCGCAATTGCAGATCGGTCATGCCCGTGCCGTCGCCCTCGGTGTCGGCGGCAAGCAGGAGCATGGACAGCAGATCGCCGCGATCTTCCGATGATCCGCGCCGTTCCTTGATGATGCGGTAGATGGTCTGATCCAGGCGCGCCTTGGCCCGCTCGAAGCGGCGCACCGACGGCAGCCGCAGTTTTTCCATCAGTCCGGCGAAAGGCAGGGTGATGGTGTCGAACAGCTTGAGCGCGGTGGCCAGGGCCTGGCCGATCTCCTCAGCCTCGCCTTCCACGTCGGCGTCGAACAGAGTCTTGCCGACCACCGCCAGGGTCAGGCGCATCATTTCCTGGTGCGCGTCCAGAACCGCTCCGTCGTGCCAGCGGGAGGCGGTCCGCGCGGCGTACTCGGACATGACTGCGGCGTAGGAAGAAATGCGCTGGCGATGGAACGCCGGTTGGGCCAGGCGCCGCTGCCGCAGGTGGAACTCGCCTTCGCTGGTCAGCAGGCCTTCACCGATCAGGCGCTTGGCCATCTGCAGACCGCGGCCCTTGTGGAAGCCGGCCGCCCGAGTGACCAGCACGTCCTTGATGTAGTCGGGATGGTTCAGCAGGTAGACGTTCACCGGGCCGACGCGGAAACGGCTGAGGTCGCCGTGGCGGCGCGCGGTCTCTGCAAAAAAGGCGAGAGGATCGCGCCGCAGCGCCAAAAGGATCGCGCCCGGGAAACGTGCACGGGGGCCTGGTGGAGAAGAGCCCTTAACGGTAGCCGCCGCGGCCGCCGTAGCCACCGCCACCACCGCCGCGTGACTCGCGGGGACGGGCTTCGTTGACGTTCACCTGTCTTCCGCCAAGCTTGCGCCCGTTCACCGCGGTTATGGCCTTGTCTGCATCGTCATCCTGAGCCATCTCCACAAATGCGAATCCGCGAGGCTTGCCGGTCTCACGGTCGGTGGGAATGATTACGCCTTGCACTTCTCCGAACTCGGCGAACATGGTGCGCACTTCATCTTCCGTAACGCTGTACGGCAGGTTCCCTACGAACAGCTTTTTCACAAAATCCTCCGAAGGGTTCCAACCCAACGGGTGTGCCATACCATCATTGGAGGAACGGACAGGCTAAAGGTAGCACAATCGCGGGCGAGTGGGCTACGGGGTCCGTTTCGCTCTTGTCTGACCTTCGGCTCTGGCCTACTATGGGGGTCTTGGACCAGCGCCCAAAGGAGTACCGACTGTGAGTTCATCGCGACGCCACTTCATCAAGCTTTCGGCCGCTTCCGCCATGCTTCCGGAAGGGCTGGCGGCTTGGGACGAGGCGCAGGACGGCAGGCCCGTTTCTCCCAATGACCGGGTGCGTATCGCGCTGATCGGAGCGGGCGGACAAGGAACCGACGACACGCTTTCCGCGCTCCGAGTGCCGGGCGTGGAACTGGTGGCCGTCGCCGACGTCTACCAGGGCCGCCTGGAGCGCGCCCAGGAACGTTGGGGCGAGAAGTCCCCCTTATTCGTCACCCGCGACCATCGCGAAATCCTGGCCCGCAACGACGTGGACGCGGTGATCATTTCCACTCCGGACCACTGGCACGCGGCCATCTCCATCGAGGCCATGAACGCCGGCAAGGATGTCTACTGCCAGAAGCCCATGGTGCAGTCGCTCGACGAAGGGCTGAAGGTCGTGGATGCGCAGAAGAAGACCGGGCGTATTCTCCAGGTGGGCAGCCAGCGGGTCAGCTCCATCGCCTACTGGAAGGCCAAGGAATTGCTGGCGGCCGGCGCCATCGGGGAATTGAATTTGGTGGAGGCCTGGTGGGACCGCAACGATCCGATCGGCGCCTGGCAATACTCGATTCCGCCGGACGCCTCGCCCGAGACTGTCGACTGGGAACGCTTCCTGGGCCACGCGCCGCGCCGTCCCTTCGAACCGATCCGCCTGTTCCGCTGGCGCAATTATCAGGATTATGGGACCGGCGTGGCCGGCGACCTGTTCGTGCACTTGTTCTCCGGCATCCACCTGGTGTGCGGATCGCACGGTCCCAACCGCATCATGACCACCGGCGGACTGCGCTGCTGGAAAGACGGCCGCGACGTGCCCGACGTGATGCTGGGCGTCTACGATTATCCGCACGCCGGAGGGCATCCGGCGTTCACGCTGTCGCTGAAAGTGAACTTCGCTGCGGGCGGCGGCGAAAGCCATCAGTTCCGCTTCGTGGGCCAGGAAGGGTCCATGAGCATTCTCGGCAACACCGTCACCCTGTCGAAGCGGGCCAAGCCGAAGGAACCCGGATTCACCATCGGCACATTTACCAAGGCAACGCAGACGGCGTTCATGAAGGAATACCGGGCTAAATACCCGGAGCGCGAGCCGGAAATGTCCAGCGGACGAGACGAAATCTACACCGCGCCGCGCGGCTACAGCGACCAGGAGCATCACCTCAAGAACTGGATTGCCGCGATTCGCACGCGCAAGCAGCCCCTGGAAGACGCCGTTTACGGTTTCCGCGCCGCGGGTCCGGCGCTGGCCTCCAACGTCAGTTACTTCCAGAACAAGCCTGTAAAATGGGATCCGGAAGCGATGAAGGTAGGATAGGCAGGAGTTTGCTATGGCCCTGAGCATCGACGAAGAGATCAATCTGCTGGACGACGCTTTTCGCAAGCTGAAGATCGAGTTTGACATCTACTTCGCCGGTGGAAGCAAACGCCCCCCCTACGACGCACAGTGGCGCATTGAATCCACTTTCAAGCGATTAGAGGGCACCAAGCTCAGCTTCGCCCACCGGTTCCGCGTCAACGCCGTGCTGCAGAAATACGCCGTCCATGCGGATATGTGGCGGACCAAAGTGAAGAAGCGCGAGGAAGGCCGGGAAGCCCCGCGCCCGGTCCCGCCTCCGCCACCGCCGCCGGAAAAGCCGACCGCCTACAAAGTCCAGTGGCAGGATCCGGAAAAAGAGCAGGAAAAGGTGGCCGAGTTGTACAAGGCTTTGGTCGAAGCCAAGAAGAAGGTCGGCGATTCGCCCGACTCCCTGAACATTGAAGGGTTCAAGCGCTTCGTCAAGGCCAAAACCGATCAGCTCAAGAAGGACATGCGCTGCGAGAACGTAGAGTACGTAGTGGAAGTGGAAAACGGCCAGGTCCGATTGAAGGCCAAAGGAACCTAAGGATCGTCCTCACAATCATGATCAAACGCGCACTTTTAAGTGTTACCGACAAAAGTGGATTGGTGGAGTTTGCCCGCGGCCTGGCGTCGCTGGGCGTGGAATTGATCTCCACCGGCGGCACGGCCCGCAAGCTGGCCGAAAGCGGCTTGGCCGTTACCGAGGTTTCCGCAGTCACCGGATTTCCCGAGATGCTCGACGGCCGGGTGAAGACGTTACACCCCATGGTCCACGGCGGGCTGCTGGCGATGCGCTCGAACGCCGAGCACATGGCGGCATTGCAGCGTCATGGCATCCAGCCCATCGACCTGGTGGTGGTGAACCTCTACCCGTTCGAGAAAGCGGCGGCGCATGCCGGCG
>CAYPHP010000004.1:0-23621 GCA_964410045.1 uncultured Acidobacteriota bacterium
GACCACGCCTTTGTACTTGTCGGTTTGGATCTTCGGCTGCTTGACTTTGATGGGTCTGGTCGTGGTGACCTGGGCGGGCAGCGCAACGGCCAGTGCCAATCCCAGTCCTGCGGCGAGCAGGACGCGGTTTCGTCCGTTACTCTTTGTCTTCATCAAGGCTGATGTTCAGCGCCTTCAGAAACTTGGCGTCCTGAGAAGTAAACTTCAAGTGTGTTTCAATGCTGGTGGGCTTGGGTTCGGAGTCGCCTTCATCTTCACGCTTGTTGAAGCCGATGGTCGCTTCCAGCACCAGGAAGACGTCATACCCAGCGGACTTGATGTTGGAGATCGCCAAGGCAATCCGTTCCGACTCGGACAGGGATTCGTTGATGGCTCCTCCAAGTTCCTTCATGAGCTGCTTCAAGCGGTCATCGAGTTTCACGAACCCTCCTCCGAGGCTTAAGCCGATAGTATGCCCTTGTCCGGGCCCTGTCAATGAACAGTAAGTACCAGCCGGCAGCCTCACTAGAGAGACGTTGCAGGGAGCGCGATTGTTTCCACTCCGCCGCGTTCTGCTCTGTTCTAAACTACTTGGCAGTGTTTAAGCAGCTCATCTCTCACGTCATCGGCAAGCCCGGACTCCAGCTTCTGGGGCATCTCGGCCGCGTGCTCGGCCAGCTCTGGCATGAGGTGATCGGATTTACATTTTTGGCTCTGGCGGTGATCGCCATTCCGGCGGTGATCAAGGAATGGAACGGCGATTCCAAATCCCGGCTGGCGATGGCCTGCGTCTTCGTCGTGACCATGGTCTACTTTGGGATTACGTCGTTCCTGAAAGCGCGGAAGTCGGCCCGCCATGACTCCTGAAGATCCCGGACAGCCCGGCCGCTTTCCGTTCACTCGCGGAATCCATCCGGAGATGTACCGCAGCCGGGTCTGGACCATGCGCCAGTACGCCGGTTTCGGCGATGCCGAGGAGTCCAATAACCGCTACCGCTACCTGATCTCGCAGGGACAGAAAGGGCTGTCGGTAGCGTTCGATCTGCCCACGCAGATGGGCATGGATTCCGATCACCCGATGGCGCTGGGGGAAGTCGGCAAGGTCGGCGTAGCCATCGATTCGCTCGAAGACATGGAAACCCTCTTTCACGGAATCCGCCTGGAAGAGATATCCACGTCCATGACCATCAACGCCACCGCTTCGATCCTGCTGTGCCTGTATGTGGCAGTGGCCAAGACGCAGGGCGCGGACCTCAAGAAGCTTTCCGGCACGGTCCAGAACGACATTCTGAAGGAGTACATCGCCCGCGGCACCTATATCTACCCGGTGGCTCCGGCGATGCGCTTGATCACTGACCTGTTCGCATGGTGTCACGTGGAACTTCCCGCTTGGAACACGATCTCCATTAGTGGCTACCACATACGGGAAGCGGGAGCGACCGCGGTGCAGGAACTGGCCTTTACTCTCGCCGACGGCATCGCATACGTGGAGGCGGCTCGGGCGGTTGGCCTGGAAGTCGACGAGTTCGCGCCACGCCTGTCCTTCTTCTTCAACGCCCAGATGAATCTGCTGGAGGAGGTGTCCAAGTATCGGGCGGCGCGACGGCTGTGGGCGCGGATCATGCGCGAACGTTTCGGAGCCCGGGATCCGAAGTCCCAGATGTTGCGCTTCCATACGCAGACGTCGGGAGCATCTCTCGCCGCGCAGCAGCCCAATGTCAACCTGGTGCGCACGGCGATCGAAGCGCTGGCCGCGGTCCTGGGCGGCACGCAATCGCTGCACACCAACTCCCGTGACGAGGCCTTGGGCCTGCCGACCGAGGAGTCCGTGCTGCTGGCTTTGCGCACCCAACAAGTGATTGCCCATGAAACTGGTGTGGCCAACACTGTCGATCCGCTGGGCGGAGCGTGGCATATTGAAGAGAAGACCGCGGAACTGGAACAGGGCGCCGAGAAGTACATCAGCCGCATCGACGCCATGGGCGGCATGATCAAGGCCATCGAAGCCGGGTTTGTGCAGAGTGAAATCCAGAACTCCGCCTACGACTATCAGCGCGCCGTGGAGACCGGCAGCCGGATTGTGGTGGGCGTCAACCGTTTCCAGCAGGACGACCCGGCGATGCCCGCGCAATACATCAACCCGGCCTTGGAGCAAGCGCAAGTGGAACGGGTGCGTCGCGCGCGCGCGCGCCGCGACCCCGCGAGATGTCAAGCGGCCCTGACCGCGGTGGAGGAAGCCGCGCGCGGCCAGGAAAATCTGATGCCTCGAATCCTCTGCGCCGTGGAAGCGCACGCCACGGTCGGCGAGATCAGCGACTCCATGCGACGCGTCTTCGGTGAATACCGCGAGACGGTGGTGGTGTAATGCTGATCCTGGGCATCGAATCTTCCTGCGATGAAACGTCCGCGGCCCTGGTCGAGGACGGCGCGCGGATTCTCTCGAATGTGGTGGCCTCGCAAGTAGCCACCCACGCCGAATACGGAGGCGTGGTTCCCGAGTTGGCCTCGCGCGAGCATCTGCGCGCGATCGTCCCGATTGTCCGGCAAGCCTTCGCGAAGGCAGGCAGGCGCTACGGCGACGTTGATGCCGTGGCGGTGACCGCAGGCCCGGGTCTGGTTGGCTCGCTGTTGGTTGGCCTGACATATGCGAAGGCCATGGCGCTCTCACTCGGCAAGCCGCTGATCGGCGTCAACCATCTTGAGGGTCACATCCACTCGGTGCTTCTGGAACGGCGCACTCGTGGCGAGCCCGACCCGGAGTTTCCGGCGTTGGCCTTGATCGTGAGCGGCGGACATACTTTGCTCGTGTTGGTGGACCACCCGAGCGAGGCCGAGTGGAGCTACCGGATCATTGGCCGGACGCGTGACGATGCCGCCGGCGAGGCCTACGACAAGGTGGCCAAGTTGCTCGGCTTGGGCTATCCCGGCGGCCCGGTGATCGATCGACTGGCGGGTCACGGCGATGCGCACGCCGTGCCGTTCACGCCACCGAAGATCAAGGGCAGCCTGCTCGATTTCAGCTTCAGCGGCATCAAAACGGCGGTGCTGCGCTACGTCCAGGCTCACGGGTTGGAGGAAGATGCGCGGCAGCGCCGCGCGCAGTTGCCGGCGAGTCTTAATCAGATTCCGCAGCAGACCCTGGACCTGCTGGCCAGTTTCCAGCACGCCGTCGTGGAAGACCTTTGGACCCGCACGCGCGCAGCCGCGCAACAATTCGATGTGCGCACGGTGATGGTCAGCGGCGGAGTGGCCTGCAATTCCCTGCTGCGCCGGCGCTTCGCGCATCTTGACGGGCTGCCAGTGGGCTTTCCCAGTCCGGCTCTTTCAACCGACAACGCCGCCATGATCGCCGCCGCAGCGTATCCCACGCTATTGGCGGGGCGCTTCTCCGACCTCAGCCTGAGTGCTGATCCGCAGTTGCCGCTCGAGGTTTCCTAGACGATGCGCATCGCCATCGACACCGGCGGCACGTTCACCGATTGCGTCTTCCTTGAAGACGGGCGGTTGCGAATCCTCAAAATATTCTCGACGCCCGCCAATCCCGCGGAAGCCATCCTCAAGGCTGTCCGCAAAATCACCGCCCAAGCCGCCGGGCTGGAACTGCGTCACGGGACCACGGTGGGAACCAACACGCTTCTGGAGCGCAACGGCGCTCGGGTGGCGTTCGTGACCACTGCGGGCTTCGAAGACACCATCGCCATCGGCCGCCAGTGCCGACCGAATCTCTACGATTGGTTTGTGGTCCCACCACCGCCGCTGGCCCCCGAAGGATTGCGCTTCGGCGTGGACGAGCGGACCTTGCCGGATGGTTCGGTGCTGAAGGCGGCCGATCCCAAGGCCCTGAAGCGCTTGGCGGCGGCGGTCCGTGAGGCCGGCGCGGAGTCCGTGGCGGTGTCCCTGCTGTTTTCCTTTGCCAATTCGCAGAACGAGCTGGCGGCCGGGGAGGCCTTGGCGTGCCTAGGTGTTCCGGTTTCGCTTTCTCATCGGATCCTTCCTGAGTTTCGCGAATACGAGCGCGGGTCGACGGTGCTGGTGAACGCCTACCTGGCGCCGCGGATGAGCCGCTACGTCGAGCAACTGGCGGCCAGCTTCCCCGGCAGCCAGGTGAGCGTGATGCAGAGTTCCGGCGGCATCGTGGCGGCGGACGTGGCGGCACGCGAGCCGGTGCGCACCATTCTCTCGGGGCCCGCCGGCGGCGTTGTGGGAGCGCACGCGGTGGCCCGCCAAGCGGGCTTCGAACGCATCATCACATTCGACATGGGTGGAACCTCCACCGATGTGGCCTTGGTGGACGGTCCGCTGGCTACCACCAACGAAAGCGTGGTGGCGGGTCTCCCGGTGGGCGTGCCGATGCTGGACATCCACACCGTCGGCGCCGGCGGCGGTTCGCTGGCTCACTTCGATTCCGGTGGCGCGCTGCGCGTCGGTCCGCAGTCGGCCGGCGCCGATCCCGGTCCTATCTGTTACGGGAAGGGAACCAGGCCCACGGTCACCGACGCGAATCTGCTGCTCGGACGTCTCGATCCGCAGGCCTTCCTGGGCGGCGAATTGACTCTGGATGCCGCGCGCGCCAAGCAGTATTGCAGCAAGGCGCGCGGTGGCTTGAAGAGCGTCGATGAGTTTGCCGCCGGGATCATGCGCCTGGCCGAAGCCACCATGGAGAAGGCCATCCGGGTGATCTCCGTGGAGCGCGGCCGCGATCCGCGCGACTACACGTTGGTCAGCTTTGGCGGCGCCGGCGGCCTGCACGCCTGCTCGTTAGCACGCGCCCTACGCATCCCACGGGTTCTGGTGCCATGCTTCCCGGGGGCGCTCTCGGCGCTGGGCATCTTGATCTCCGACGTGGTCAAGGACTACTCGCGCACGGTGATGTTGCCGCCGGATTCGCCGCAACTCGAACTGCACTTCCGGGAACTGGAGACATCCGGACAGGCGGACCTCAAGCAGGAAGGACTGCGAGGAATGGTGCAGCGGTCCTTGGACATGCGTTACGCGGGTCAAGGCTTCGAACTCAATGTGGATGCGGGAATCGGCTTCTTGAAGCGCTTCCACGCCGCACACCGCCAGCGCTACGGCTATGCTGATCCGGCGCGGCCCGTGGAGGTGGTGAATGTGCGGGTGCGTCTGGTGTCCCAGACCCAGCCGGTGAAATTCTCGAAGCAGCGACTGAAACGGGGCAATGCCCGCCAGGCGATCGCTCGCCGCGGCCGGGTAGTCTTCGACGGACGTGCGCATCAGTCTCCGATTTATCAACGTGATTCGCTTAAGCCCGGCGACGCGTTCGCCGGACCCGCGGTGCTGGTGGAATACAGCGCGACGACCGTAATTCCACCTGGGTGCCGGGCGAATGTCGACGCGCATGGAAACGTGGTGATCGAGCTATGAAGAAGCAATCCGTGGACCCCATCGAGCTAGGGATCTTCAAACACGCTTTCCATTCCATCGCTGAGGAGATGGGGGCGGCGCTGCGGCGCACGGCGTTCTCGCCCAACATCAAGGAGCGACGCGACTATTCCTCGGCGGTCTTCGATCCGGCGGGAGAAGTCGTGGCCATGGGCGATCACATGCCCGTACACCTCGGATCGATGCCCATGTCGGTGCGGGCTGCTGTGGATGCGCTGGCCCTGGCCGACGGCGACGTGGCCATCCTGAACGATCCCTATTTCGGCGGGACGCATCTGCCGGACATCACCCTGGTCGCTCCGGTGTACTGCGGCAAGAAGTTGACCTTCTATGTGGCCAACCGCGCCCATCACGCCGACGTCGGCGGCGCTTACGCCGGATCGATGGGCCTGTGCCGGGAGATCTATCAGGAGGGAATCCGCATTCCTCCGGTGCGCATCATTCGTGGCGGCCGCGTCGACCGCGAGATGCTCGACTTGATCCTGTACAACGTGCGCACTCCCGCCGAGCGCGAAGGCGACCTGACCGCCCTGATCGGGGCGTGCCGTATCGGCGCCGAGCGGCTCACGGAGATGACCGCCAAATACGGGCGGCCGAAGGTGCTGCAGCAAATGGCTGCGTTGCTTGATTACTCGGAGCGGTTGACGCGCGCGGCGGTCGCCGCGTTGCCCGAAGGCGAATTCACCGCAGAGGATTTCCTGGACGACGATGGCATTCATGCGCGACCCGTCAAGTTTCGGGCCATGTTGCGCATTCGTCCCCGGGAGGGCCGGGCGGTGGTGGATTTTGCAGGCACCGATCCGCAGGTGGCAGGCAGTATCAACGCGGTCTACGCCATCACCTTTTCGGCGGTGTTCTATGTATTTCGCTGCCTGCTGGAGGAAGGCGCTCCGGCTACCGCGGGAATCATGCGCCCCATCGAGGTGCTCGCGCCGCTGGGTACGGTAGTGAATGCGCGGCCGCCGGCAGCGGTCGCCGGAGGTAATGTCGAAACATCACAACGCATTACGGACGTGTTGCTGCGGGCATTAGCCCAAGCCGCGCCGCATCGCGTCCCGGCGGCCTGCTCCGGCACCATGAACAACCTGACCATCGGCGGCGTCGATCCGAGGACGGGGAATCCCTTCGCCTACTACGAAACCATAGCGGGTGGTTTCGGTGCCCGGCCCGATCGCGACGGCATCCCAGGGATTCACACGCACATGACCAACTCCCTGAACACGCCGGTGGAGGCTTTGGAATACTTTTATCCATTTCGCGTCCGCCGCTACGCGTACCGCAAGGGTTCAGGCGGCAACGGACGCTTCCGGGGTGGCGACGGTCTGATTCGCGAAATCGAGTTGCTGACCGAGTCGCAGGTCACCGTGCTCGCTGACCGGCGCAGCTTTCCGCCTTACGGATTGGCCGGAGGGCAGCCGGGCGCTTGCGGACGAACCACCATCGTCCGTCGCGACGGCGGGGAGGAAGCACTGCCGGGCAAATGCAATCTGGCCGCCCAGCCCGGCGACGTGATCCGCATTGAAAGTCCGGGAGGTGGCGGGTGGGGACGACCGCTCACTTCTGAGTGAGCAACTGAGAGAACAGCAGGAAGAACAGCAACAGCATTCCAAACAGCACCACCAGGCAGCTTACCAGGCGACCTCTGCTGCCGGTACTCGCGCCCTTCTTGCGGGCTTTCTCAGGTTTCCAGCGGCTCACCGAATGATTATATAGCCCACCGGGTGTGCGAAAAGCCCCAGGCGGACCCATCCTGCGGCTCTGGAAGTGATTGTCAGGAAAGGCTCAGGGGTGTGGCCGCGAACTTGCCGGAGACTCCAGCGGAGGAACTCCGGCCATGTTGGTTGCCGCCGGGGTTCTGCTCGTTAGTCTCTGGGCTGCCGCGGAGAGATCAGCGTGGCAGCAAGCGATGCAGGCCGGACGCGATCTGAGCGCGCGAGGCCAGTACGCCCAAGCGATTCCCTTCTACGAAAAGGCTGTCGAGGCCGTGGACGACGACCCCGCGGAGAGCGAGGAACTGGCCAGCAGCCTGAGCGCCCTCTCAACGGCGTACCGATTTCAAGGGCGGCTGGATCAGGCCGAAACGTCGGCCCTCCGGGCCCAGTCGATCTGGGAAAGGCTGAAGGGACCGCAGCACCGCCTGACTGCGAGGGCGCTGATAAGCTTGGCTTCGGTTTACGCGGCAGCAGGCCGCTCCGGCCCCGCCGAAGAGAGGTTTCGCGCCGCCCTCGAAATCCTGGAGCGTGATCCAGACTCGGGAGCCGACCTGAGTGTCGCCTACAGCAATTTTGGCGCGCTGCTGGCATCCAACGGACAGATGGAGGAAGCTGCGGCGCTCCTCCGCAGGGCCTTGGACTTGAATTCCACGGAACCCAGCGCGGGATTGATGACGACACTCAACAATCTCGGCGACCTGCAACATACCCTGGGCAAGCAGACCGAGGCACAACAGTTCCTGGAGCGGGCTTTGGCGGTCGGGAACGTGGTCTACCCCGACGGGCATCCAGAAATTGCGGCGGTGCTGAACAATCTGGGCGCTTGCGCCAACACCCGGGGAGACTACCTGCAGGCCGAGAAGTTTTACCAGCGAGCCCTAGCGATGCGCGAGGCCGCGCAGGGACCGGACCACCCGGAAGTGGCCGTGATCCTGAACAACATGGCGCAGGTGCGGCGAGCCCAGGGCCATACCGACAGGGCCATGATTCTCCAACAGCGGGCCCTGGAGATTCTGTCGAAGAGCTTCGAGAACCACCACCCGCGCGTGATCGCAGCGCTGAACAATGTGGCTGCGTTGAAGGTCCATAAGAACCGCTTGGACGAGGCGGAAGCGGATCTCCGGCAGGTGGTCAAGCGAGGGGAGCAGGCCTGGGGTCCCGACCATCCAGCGCAAGCCACGGCGCTGAACAATCTCGCGGAAGTGTACGCGTTGCACCACCGTTATGACCAAGCCGAGCCGCTTTTCCAGAGAGCGGCGCGTATTCTGGAGCGAACGCTGGGGTCGGAGCATCCCTTGGTCGCAACGATCCTGTTTAACCTCGCGGAAGGCTACCGGCACACCAACAAGCGCCGCCTGGCCGAGCCCCTTTACCTGCAAGCCCTGGAAATTCGCGAGAAAGCGCTAGGAGCGAACCACCCGAGTGTCGCCGATTGCTTGTCCGGGTATGTCGCATTGCTCCGGCAAGAGAAACGCAAGGCCGAAGTGTCGCGCTTGAACGCGCGAATCAAGGAGATTCGCGCGTTCCATGCCGGGGCCACTCTGCCGCACAACACGGTGGACTGGCGGGAACTCCAAAAGCGCTGAAACCCACCAACCGCGTCCTCCGTCCATCATGTTGACCGCCGCTCCGTCACCACCCGCAAGTTGGGGAAAGGGAAGGCTTTATGCGTTTCGTTCAAGCAGGGATCCTGGCCGTGTTGGTCCTGATCGCAGGTTTGCTGTTCAACATCAGCCACAAGATGGGCCAGCCGGCCCCAGTGGCGACCGCCGCGACACAGCCGGTCTCGACTCCCGCTGCGGCGCCTGCAGAACCTGGGGCAGCCCCGTCGGCCGTGACCACCAGCCGGCCACGCCCGGTCGCCCGCCGCGTCGATCCGCCGAGATCCGTGGCGGCCAGCAATCCGGCTCCGGTCGCACAGCCCCCTCAATCCACGTATCCGCCGCCACCTCCGCCGCCGGCTCCGGTCAGCAGCGACTCGATCTCGCGGCCTCGCACGTCCGAACCGGAATACACCGGCCCGTCGTATCCGAATTCCGTGATCGCCCCGCAAGGCAACTATCCGCCTCCGCCTCCCCCGGGGGGCAGCTATCCAGCGTCTTCGGCATCGGGTGCGGGACGCACGGTAACTGTGCCGTCGGGAACGCCGTTCACGGTTCGCATGCTCGATTCCATTAGCAGTGAGAGGAACCGGGCCGGCGACACGTTCCAGGCCAGTCTGGATGAAGACTTACAAGCCGACGGCGTGGTCGTGGCGCGGCGTGGCTCCGTGGTTCACGGCAAGATCGTCCAGGCTAAACAAGCGGGCCGCATAGCCGGCGTCGCCGAAATGGCCTTGGAGGTTGAACGCATCCAGACCGTAGCAGGCGATGTGCCCATCGCCAGCGACGTGCTGCAGAAGGAAGGGCAGACCAGCAAGGGCAAGGACGCCGCCAAAGTTGGAGTGCTGGCGGGCATCGGCGCCGCCATCGGCGCGATCGCCGGCGGACGCAAGGGCGCAGGCATCGGCGCAGGCGCGGGCGCTACCGCCGGAACCGCAGGCGTCTTGATCGAGCGCGGCAAACCCGTGGAATACAACCCGGAGGATCGCGTTACCTTCCGGCTGCGCGCGCCGCTCACGGTCACCGGTGATCCTTCGCGTACTTCCACTTCACCTTCCGATCCGGATCGCCCGGCGCTACGTCGCCGCAACAGCTAAGGGACAAAAACCAGCGGGTTAGCTTCGAAGCTAACCCGCTTCGTCTTTCTACGGATATACTCCCCGAATGCCACGATTGCTTGTTGTAGTCTTGCTTACAGTTCTGAGTTTCGCCCAGGCGCCGCAGAAGATCACCGCGGTGGAAGGGATCACGGAATATCGTCTGTCCAACGGCCTGAGCGTCTTGCTGTTTCCCGATCAGACCAAGCCAACGATTACCGTAAACATCACTTACAAGGTCGGATCGCGCCATGAAAACTACGGCGAAACCGGGATGGCCCATTTGCTGGAGCACCTGCTGTTCAAGGGCTCGCCCCGGCACCCCAACATTCCCCAGGAACTGACGGAGCACGGCGCGCGGCCCAACGGCACGACGTGGTACGACCGCACGACCTACTTCGAAACCTTTGCGGCTTCCGAGGAGAACCTGCGGTGGGCCCTCGATCTGGAAGCGGACCGCATGGTCAATTCCTTCGTGGCCAAGAAGGATCTGGACAGCGAAATGACCGTGGTGCGCAATGAGTTCGAGGCCGGGGAGAATTCTCCATCCGGCGTGCTCGAAGAGCGCGTGCTCTCCACGGCCTACCTCTGGCACAACTACGCGAACACCACGATCGGCTCGCGCGCAGACATTGAGAATGTGCCCATCGAACGGCTGCAGGCTTTCTACCGGACTTTCTACCAGCCCGACAACGCGGTATTGCTGGTGGCCGGAAAGTTCGACGAGGCCAAGACTCTGGCCCTGATCCAGGAACTCTTCGGCAAGATCCCCAAGCCCACCCGCAAGCTGCCCGAGTTCTACACCCAGGAACCCGCGCAAGACGGCGAGCGCCAGGTGATTTTGCGGCGCACCGGCGACCTGCAGGTGATCCTGGCCGCCTGGCACGTTCCGGCCGCGGCCCATCAGGATTTCGCCGCTGTGGACCTGCTCACCGTGATCCTCGGCGATCAGCCCTCCGGCCGCCTGCACAAGGCCCTGGTGGAAACCAAGAAAGCCTCCGGCGTCGGCAGCTTCAACTATCAAGTCCACGATCCCGGGACGATCCTGGCCTACGCGGAAGTACGCAAGGAACAGTCGCTGGATGAGGCTCGCGACATTTTCCTGAAGGCGATTGACGAAGCCATCGCCAAGCCGCCCACCTCAGAGGAGGTGGAGCGGGCCCGGACCAACCTGCTGAAGCAGATCGAACTGACCCTGAACAGCGCCGACCGCGTGGGTCTGCAATTGAGCGAGTTCATCGGCGCGGGCGACTGGCGGCTGTTCTTCCTACACCGCGACCGCATCCGCAAAGCCACCGCTGCCGACGTGCAGCGCATTGCCGCCACTTACCTGAAGCCTTCGAACCGCACCTTGGGATTGTTCATCCCGACCGATAAGCCGGAACGCGCCGAGATCCCGGCCACGCCCAATGTCGCGGAATTGCTGAAGGACTACAAGGGCGACCAACAATTGGCTCAAGGCGAGGCGTTTGATCCTTCGCCCGCCAACATCGAAGGCCGCACCCGCCGGAGCGTCTTGGCCAACGGCATGCAAATGGCGCTGCTTTCGAAGAAGACCCGCGGCGGCACCGTGGTGCTCTCCGCCAGCCTGCGCTACGGCGATGAGAACAGCCTCAAGAATCGCTCCACAGATGCGGGGTTGGCCGCGGAAATGCTCCTACGCGGCACTACGCGTCATTCCCGCCAGCAGATCAAGGACGAATTCGACCGGTTGAAGGCCCGCGTGAGCATTTCTCCCGCCGGTCCTCAAACCGTCATCTCCGTAGAGACGGTCCGCGAGAATCTTCCGGCGGTGATTCGGCTGCTTGCCGAAGTGTTGCGCGAGCCTTCCTTCCCGGAGAACGAGTTCGAGCAACTTCGCCAGGAACAACTGGCATCCATCGAAGAACAGCGCAAGGAACCGCAAACCCTGGCGGGCACTGCTTTCCAACGGCACATCATGCCGTTCCCCAAGGGCGATATCCGCTACATCAGCACGCCTGACGAGGAAGTAGCCGATTTGAAGGCCGCCACTCTGGCCGGGGTGAAGCGGTTTCACTCCAGTTTCTACGGCGCTTCCAATTTTCAAATGAGCGTTGCTGGCGATTTCGACGAAACCAACGTCTCCGGCCTCTTGCGCGAACATTTTGGGGGCTGGAGAAGCCCGCAGCCGTTCACCCGTGTGCCGCGGCCTTACTTCGACGTGCCCGCGGTCAACCAGTCGTTCGAAGCGCCGGACAAGGCCAACGCTTTCTTCATCGCCGGCATGAATCTGAAGATTCGCGACGACGATCCCGACTATCCGGCCCTGGTCATTGCCAATTACCTGCTGGGCGGCGGATTTCTGAACTCACGGCTGGCGGTGCGCTTGCGCCAGAAGGACGGGCTGAGCTACGCGGTCGGCTCGCAATTCCAGGCCAGTCCTCTGGACCAATCCGGGCAGTTCGTCTCCTACGCGATCCATGCCCCGCAGAACGCCGCCAAGCTGGAAGCCGGTTTCAAGGAGGAAGTGGCGCGGGTGCTCAAGGACGGCTTCACCGCCGAGGAATTGAAAGCCGGCATCTCCGGGTATTTACAGAACCGGCAAGTCGGACGTGCTCAGGACGCCACACTGGCCCGTTCTCTGGCCAACTACCTTTTTCTGAAGCGCACTTTGGAGTGGGATGCTGACTTCGAGAGGAAAGTGGCCGCCCTGACCGCCGAACAGGTGACCGCGGCGTTCCGCAAGCACGTCAACCTCGACAAGCTCAGCATCTTCAAAGCCGGTGACTTCGCCAAGAAGCCACAAGACTGAAACTTCGGATGGACACGGATGAACACGCATCCGGCCGGCCTCAATGTTGAATTGCCAGGGACGGCGGTTTCGCGTTACAGTGGATTCGTGGCGGAACCTCAGGGTGTACGCGTGGAGATCTTCGACCAGGTGTATCACCTGCGTGTCGGCAATGATTCGGACGCCGAGCAGATCCGCAGGGCGGCAGCTTACGTCGACGCCAAGATCCGCAGCGTAGCGGCCAAGACACGCGACGTGGATTCGCTGCGTTTGGCGGTCCTGGCGGCCCTGCACATCGCCGACGAGTACCACGCGTTGCAGGGCAAGCACGAAGCCTTGCACGATCAGATCGAACAACGGAGCGCGGCGCTGGGCCGCCTTCTGGACCGCGAACTTCGCAACGCCAGTTAGACAATACCCAGCTTAGAAAGCTCGAGACCGTTCCAACTTGCGCATCCTGTTTATCGGGGACATCTTCGGCAGCCCGGGCCGCCGCGTGCTGCACGACCATCTGCAAGACATCGTCAAGCAACGAGAGATTGACCTGGTGTTGGCCAACGGCGAGAACGTCGCGGCCGGCTTTGGCATCACTCCGCGACTGGCGCAGGAACTGCTGGGCCTGGGCATCGAGGCCATTACAACCGGCAACCACGTCTGGGACCGCAAGGAAATCATGGAGTACCTGCCGCAGGAACCGCGCCTGGTCCGCGCCGCGAACTATCCGGACATGCAGGGGACAGGCGTGCCGGGGGCGCCGGGGCATGGAATGTACGTGGGGCGCAGCAGGGGCGGCGTGCCCTATGCGCTGATTCACGTGCAGGGCCGCGTTTACCTGCCGTCTCTCGATTGTCCCTTCCGCGCGGCAGACGCGGAACTGGCGCGGCTGCCGGCTGACTGCCGGATCCGCATTGTGGACATCCATGCCGAAGCGACGTCAGAGAAGCAGGCCATGGGCTGGTATCTGGACGGACGGGTTACCGCCGTGCTGGGGACTCACACCCATGTGCCCACGGCCGACGAGCGTATCCTCCCGGGCGGTACGGCGTTTCTCACCGATGTCGGTATGACCGGACCCTACGCGTCCGTCATCGGCGTGGACAAGGACATCGCCCTGCGCAAGTTTCTCAATCAAATGCCGGCGCGCTTCGAACCGGCCAAAGACGACGTGCGCCTGGCCGCAGCGATCATTGACGCCGACGAGGAGACAGGTCGCGCCCGTTCGATCGAGCGGCTTTTGATGCAGGTGCGGGAACCCGCCTAATCCAACAGAAAGTTCTAGACCGGCGCGACGCCGGTGCGCGAGACGAAGTCAAACCTGCTGCGATGCTCGAAGAACAGCAGGTCGACCAGGACATCGTAATGAACCTGGACTTCGAAACCGCCGCCTTGGAGCGGGGAAACGGTGACGTCTTCGGGCATCAACTCGATCCCCATAGCCTGGCCCAGTTCCACTACCCGGCCATGGAGTTGGCTCGGGTGCGGACGCACCGATTGCGATTCCACATAGTCGCGGATCACCCGTGCGAACTGGTAGCTCTGCACGTACGGTTGCCCCATCCGCAGACCAACAAATCCCAAGCTGAGCAACAGGGTCGCTTTGAGGACCCGTCCTAACATTCACCGATACTGTTACCAGAGGCCGGGGTAGCCTGTCTAGCCTTATTGATGAATTTCCGGGAGTCCGGTGGAAATAAGCCAGGACTCCCGGGCCGGTGCCATAAGTACTAGAACCGGTAGTGCAGACCCAGTTGGATCACGCGTGGCCCGTAGAAATTCTGAGCGATCGTGCCGAACGTGGGCTGGTTGATGTTGAAACGCGGAGCGCTTGCTGCGGCGCCTTCATCTCCCACGAAGAACGTCGCGTGGTTGAAGAAATTGGTGGCCTCGAAGCGGATCTCCACAGACTGCCGCTCGGTGATTCGAGTGGTTTTCTGCAGACCGAAATCAAGATTGAAGGCCCACGGTCCGGAGAACTGGCGGCGTTGGAGGTTGCCGATGGTTCCCGGAACGGGGTTGAAGAACACCTGGCCGGAGAACGGGGCCAAGCCGTCGCCTGCCACGCCGCGCCCGTCCGGTCCTTTGACCGACGGTGCGATGAAGATGGGTCCGTTACCGGTCATCTGGAAACGGATCACCTTGTCTAGTTCCTCGCGAGTCAGGGTCGTGTCGACGGTGTTCAGTCCCGAACGCGCGCCGCGATTCAGTGTGCCGCGTGCGGAGAGGATGGAGAACGGCGTCCCCGACTGCCAGTTCATGATGCCGCTCATCGACCATCCGCTGAGCAGGCGTTCGAGTTTCGAGTGATTGAAGCGGTGGCCGCGGCCCATCGGAATGTCATAGACCCAGTTGGCCTTGATGTTGTGGGCCAGGTCGAAGGAGGTGCGGGCCCTATCGATCTGCGCGTTAGCTGCATCCAGGAACGGCTCGAACCGCAACTGCACATCGCCCGCGGAATCACTGAGGTTCTTCGACCAGGTGTAATTGCCTTGCACTTGTAGGCCGCGGAAGCGTCCACGTGCCTCCAGTTGCAGGGCGTGGTACGACGAGTTGCTGTAGTTGGTGATCAGGTTCGTGCCCAGACCCAGCGGCTGGCGATAGAAGTTCACCGAACCTTGCAGACGGTTGGTCTGATAGATGTTGGCCAGTTCGCCGACCTGACCCGTCTGGATCAGGCCGACTACGGTTCCGTTGGTCAACAGCCCGCCTGACCCGAGCAGCGGGAAGACCGTCAGCGGCTGACTCCCAGGGATGCTGGGGTTATAAGCAGCGGCGAAGACTCCGGTCCTTTGCTGCGCCAGGAAGCCGTTGCTGCGGGCACGCTGGAAGTCGGCCAGGAAGCCGTTCTCTCTCACGATCACCTGGTTCAGGTCGAAAGACCGGAACAGCTTGGTGCCGTGGTTGCCCAGATAGCGGGCTTCCAGCACGACACCCTTGAACTCGCGCTGCAGACCGATGCTCCACTGCTGTACGTAGGGCGACACCAGGTCGGGGGAAGGCATGCCGAACGCGGCGCCGGTGCCCAGGACGCGGTTGTTGTCCGCAAAAGTGCGTGGAACCTGGAAGGCCGGCGTGGGGATGGCCGTGGGCGAGGCAAACCGCCCGTTCAGCCCCTGAGCCGTCACCGTGGAAACCAGACCGCCATTGGTGATGATCGGATTGTTGAGGATCGTGGCGATGTTGGCGTCATTCACAAAGTAGACGCCATAGGCCGCGCGCACTGCTGTCTTGCCATTGCCTCGCGGATCCCACGCCAGGCCCACGTTGGGCGCGAAGTTGTTGCGGTCGGTCTTGTAGAACGGACGCCCGTCGCCGCTGGCGAAGTCCAGGGTGGCGTTGGACAGCAGCGTGGTGATGGCGTTGCCGTTCTGCAGCACCGGCATCAGGCCCAGGCCGTTCAGTTCCTTGACCGGCATGTACAGGTCGTAGCGCAAGCCGGCGTTCACCGTCAGGCGGGAGTTCACCCTGTAGGTGTCGGTGACGTAGCCCGCGTAGTTGCTCAGCCGGAAGTGGTTCAGTTGCGGCGCGCCGGCGACAAAGCCGGAGCTGCGGCTGGTGACGTTGAATGTGCGAGTGTAGTCATTCAGCAAACCGGCCAGGCTGGACAGCAGGTTGTTGGCGGCGGTCAAGTCCGCGGCGCGGACTCCCGGAAGTTGCGCGCCGGTCAAGGCGATCCCGTTGGTTCCCAGGCCCAGGTTGTAGACCGCCGTGGTGCCGGCGAAGTCGTAAGGTGCGGTGTATTCCTGCTGCATCTGGAAGCCGAACTGCAAACTATGCCGTCCGCGCACCCAGGAGGCGTTGTCAAACAGGTTGTAGGTGTCGGTCTGGCGGCCTTGCGGCTGGAAATTGTTCACCGGGTTGCTGAACACCAGGCCACCCGCCAGCGGCTTGCTGAGGTCTTCGCTGTTCAGGAACAACGCCGAGGAGTAGTGAAACCCGCCCCCCAATTGATTGGTGAAGGTCGGGCCCGGACTCCAGCGCCAACTCAGAGACATCAGGTTGCGGACATCGTCATTGGTGACCTTGGGGACCGAGTAGAACGCCGCGCCCTGGGTGCGGTCGACAAAATCATGTGTGCGCAGCCACGTTCCGGCGAAGGAGTGCTTGGTGGAGAGAACATAATCGCCCTTGGCCGTCAGGTTCTCGGTATTACGGTTGGAGCGCTGCGGGAAGGCGTAGCCGACGGTGTTGCGCACAAAGGCCGCCGTGCTGTCGCCCACGGTGAAGCTATTGGCAGCGCTACCCGCCGGAACCCGCTCGAGCAGCGTCCGGATGGCCGGGTCGACGCTCAGACCGGTGGCCTGCAGGATGTTCACCTTGCGCACCACGCCGGCGGTGTCTTGATACGTGAAGATGCCGTTGCGCGCATCATCGGTCAGGATGGTCCGGGTCTGAGTGGCCTGCGAGCGAAACCGGAACAACTCGTAATCGAAGTAGAAGAACAGCTTGTCACGCATGATCGGGCCGCCGACGGAGGCGCCCACCTGGTTCTGGTTGAGGAACGACTTGGGCAACCCCGCCTGGTTGGTGAACCAGCCATTAGCCCCCAGCGCGCTGTTGCGATTCTGCCAGACCAGGTTACCGTGGTATTGGTTGGTTCCCGACGGAGTAACGAAGGACATTTGGGATGCGCCCGCGGAAGCCGCTGAGTTGGTGTTGGCGGCAGCCACGGTGAACTCCGAAACCTGATCCAGCTTCAGCAGCAGTGGCGAGAACGTGTTGGTGTTGTCGCGCAGGAAATTGTCCTGGATGTTGATGCCGTCGACGGCGATGTTGGTGAACGCGGTTCGCTGGCCGTTGATGGACACGGCGCCGCGCGAATTGCTCACACCCGCCTGAGTGTTGATCAGTCCCTGCACGCTCCGGCTGGCCAAAGGCAGCCGCCGGATCTGCTCGTTGCTCACGGTCACAGAAAGTTCCGCGTTGGCCGTCTGCACCGTGACCGCATTGGCGACCACCTCCACCGCCTGGCTGACCGATTCCACTTCCAGCGTGACCGGAGCAAGGCTGGTCTGGCGCGATGGCTCCACCTTCACCTGGCTGATCGTGCGCTTGCGGAATCCGCTCATCTCCACGACCAGGTCGTAGAGTTCCGGGCGGATGCCGGTCAGGTCGAAGATTCCTTCTTGATTCGTTTCCGTGGCCGCCTGCGGCGCCGTGCCGCCAGGCAACAGCAAGTGAATCTTGGCGCCCACGACCACTGCGCCCGAAGCATCCACTACCGAGCCGCTGATCCTTCCGGAAACTTGTGCTTGCACCAGGAGCGTCCCCGTGAACACCACCAGTGCGGTCCAGAGCAACGTGCGTTGAAATGTCATGGTCCTTCCTCCGTTGTAGGTCATGAATGTTTCAGGCGCACGTGACGGTCCTTTTCAAAACATGTCAAGCGTCACAGAGTGTGTGAGTTGCGCCCGTAAGAACAATTACAGGGAGGAAATAGTTGCGGATAATCATACGGGAGATACTGCGCGGCATAAGGTGCCTGCGCTTACGAAGGGGCACGTAGGTTCACGTAAGGAGAAGCGAAGATGCCTGCAAAACAGAACAGGCCTCGTTGCCGAGGCCTGTCTCTGACCCTAACCCCTTTTTCCCCTAATCTTCTGCCACCAATCGGGAGGACGTTTCTCGCCCACCCTAGCCTGCCTGAAACGGGAGCAATCGGCGTGCCATAGCCAATCTGTTGAAAACAAAGGCAGACCAGGGCTGCAACGTACAGCTTTCGGTAGACCGGCCGTGGCGCCCTTCCGTAATCCCATAGGATGTTTTCCCGGTGGACGGGTCAACCGCGTTCGCGCTAACCTGCCGCTGAGGAGCATTTCGCCCGGAAAGGAACTCATGTCCACGACTCCACTTCATTACCTTACCGAGGAACTGAACGGACTGCGGGAGAAGGGACTCTATCAACGGCTGCGCGTGCTGGAAGGCGAGCAGCGTCCGCTGTCTTCGTTTGACGGCACTCAGGTGATTAACCTGTCCTCGAACAACTACTTGGGCTTGACCACTCATCCGCGGCTGCGGCGCGCCGCAGTGGAAGCCACGCGCCGTTTTGGCGTGGGATCGGGCGCCGTGCGCACCATCGCCGGCACCATGACCATTCACATGCAACTCGAAGAGAAGATCGCCCGCTTCAAGAACACGGAAGCTTGTGTGGTCTTCCAATCCGGCTTCGCCGCGAACGCCGGCACAGTGTCCGCGATTTTGGGCAAGGACGACTTGATCATCTCCGACGAGCTGAATCACGCCAGCATCATCGACGGATGCCGGTTGTCGCGCGCAGCCATCCGCGTGTTTCCGCACAAGGATGTGGCCGCTGCCGAGAAACTGCTCCAGGAGGCCCAAAGCCATCCCGGACGCAAACTCTTAATCACCGACGGCGTGTTCTCCATGGACGGGGATATCGCGCCGCTGCCGGAACTATGCGCGCTTGCGGAGCGCTACGGAGCCATCATGATGGTTGACGATGCGCATTCCTCCGGCGTGCTGGGACGCAACGGACGCGGGTCTGTGGATCACTTCGGGATGCACGGGCGGGTCCACATCCAGGTAGGGACGTTGTCGAAAGCCATCGGCGTATTGGGCGGCTATGTTTGCGGCAGCCGCGACCTGATTGATTTTCTCTATCACCGCGCTCGCCCGTTCCTGTTCTCCACGTCTCACCCGCCCGCCGTGGCCGCGTCCTGTATGGCGGCTTTTGACGTTCTGGAGGAGGAACCTGAGCGCATCGACCGCCTGTGGAAGAACACAACTTTCCTGAAGAAGGGGTTGAACAAGCTGGGCTTCAATACCGGCATGAGCGAGACGCCCATCACCCCGGTGATCGTGGGCGACGCCGAACTGGCTCATCGCTTCTCGCGCCGGCTCTTCGAATTGGGAGTATTCGCTCAGAGCATTGGCTACCCCACGGTGGCTCCGGGCAAAGCGCGCCTTCGCACGATCGTCTCGGCCACGCATCGGAAGAAAGATCTGGAGCGGGCCATGAGCATCATGGAGCTGGTGGGCAAAGAACTGGGCATTATCTGACGCCTGCCGCGGTTAAGGTTTGGGCGGTGCCTTCGGAGGCTGTGGGACCTTCTTGGCGATGGAGTCGCGCATCGCCAGGCTGACCTTGTCCAAGCCTTCCTTGGCGCGCACGTTCGTGGGGTCTACCGTTAATACGGTGATGTAGATATTCCTGGCCTCATCATAGTTGCCGGCTTCGAGCTGCTTGTCGGCCTCTTGCAGGACCTTCTTGATCTCCTCCGGCGGAATGAACCGTCCGATCGAGCCCAGACCCTTGCCGACTGTCGCCGGCAAGGTCTGGCGGAGCTTCTCCAACTCCTTCAGCGTGTCGTAGACGCTGCGTTGCTTTGGCGGGCCCTTCTCACCTGCGCCTTTCTCCGCCGGCGTTTCGACAGGTGGTGCAGGATCCTCGACCTTTGCTGGGATCGTTTCTCGGCGCAAGTCTGCCTCCGCCCGCCGCGCCTTGTTGTACTGCCGCAGCATGAAAAAGGCGCCCACCAGGATCAGCACAATCCAGACCCGGTTCTTGCGGGCCACTGGGCGCGGCGGCGGCTCTGGCGCCGGGGGCTCAAAGGCCGGAACCGGCGGGGGCGTGGGGGGCGCGACGAATTCCAGTTTCTGCGTCAGCACCGCGCTCAGCTCATCAACAGACTGAAAGCGCCGTTCCGGATCCTTCTTCAAACAGCGCAGGACCGCCTCCTCCAGCGTCGCAGGCAGGCTGGGCTCAAGCGCCGAAGGCATCGGTGGCCGCTCGCGGATCTGTTTCAGGACCACTTCCACCAGGGTCTGGCCTTGGAAGGCCTGGGTGCCGGTGAACATCTCAAACAGGATCAGGCCCAGCGAATAGATGTCCGTACGGTGGTCCACCGGACGGCCTTCGGCCTGCTCCGGGGCCATGTAGGCCGGCGTGCCGATGATTCCATGCGTGTGGCTGGTGGCTCCATCCAGGGAGCGCGCGATGCCAAAATCCATTAGCTTGACCACGCCGGAGCGATCCACCATGATGTTCTCCGGCTTCAAGTCGCGATGGACTACGCCCTGCGCGTGAGCTTCCTGCAAGCCCGCGCAGACCTGCTGGGCCACGCTGACGCTCAACTCCGGATTCAATTTCCCCGAACGGCGCAGCATGTCGCGCAGGCTTTCGCCGTCCACGAATTCCATGGTGATAAAGGCCAGGTCTCCGCTGCGATTGAATTCGTGGATGCGGCAGACGTTCTTGTGGGTGATGCGGCGGGCCAGCCGCAGCTCGTTCTTGAAGCGCTCCAGCACTCCGGGATCGGCGCTCAAGCCTGACTGCAACACCTTCAAAGCCACCACTTCTCCGGTCTCGCGGTCGCGAGCCTTGTAGACCACCCCCATTCCTCCGCGCCCGACCACGTTGAGGATCTCGTAGCGCGGGGGCAGGGCGGCGGCGAGCGTGGACACCGGCACGGTCGGCGTAGGCGGGGGCGTGTCGGCGTCCATGGTCTCTCCGCCGGATTCGGCAGCCGCCCCGGCTGCGCCCATTAACTCAAAAATGTCCTCGCGCAGCCAACTGCAGGTGATGCCCTTTTCCAGGACCACGCTGTCGCTGACCGTGCGCGAGACCAGGACCCGTCCAGAGTGCCCTTCCTGAGCCAGTTCCACCGCGGATTTCAAATCGTCGTGGATGGCCGTGCGGAAGCCGACGCGCTGCTCTTCGGGAAGCTGGAGGTTATACATCACCAGGCGGCGCTGGAATTCGACCGCGGCGCGGGCGGCCAGCGCCGGGTCGGGGAATTGCGCCGTCACCGACGCCGATTCGCCCGAACCGGTCCGCGTGACCGCGCCGCGGAACTGCTCGAAGGTTTTCGCGGCCAGATCCAAATGCCGCGCCGACGCGACGCCGGTGGCCTCACTATGAAGTGTCGTTTGGACTGCCGGATCCATTGCCCCTCTGCCCCACTATTCGCCGGCCAAAGAATCAACCTGTTTCAAGAGCCGTTCAATCCGCCGGCGCACTTCGCCGCGTTCCCGTTCACTCTCCGCCAATTCCCGGCGCAACCGGGCGTTCTCCCCCTCCAGGTCCTTGCGCGCCTGGCGGGTGTCGGCCAACAAAGCCAGGGTTCGCTCGATCTTGCTCTCCAGGTTCTCAAGCTGCTCCTCCACGGAGCTAGGTGGCGTCTGGCTCATGGACTGATTCTAAACCACGTTAGCCTCAATAGACCTTGCTTATTCAAGGGTTCTGCAACGAGCCGCGACCGTCAGGGAGCGATTGCGGCAAACCTCCAAGCCCAGCCCTCGCCGGTTCAATTCGCTTGACAAACTTCCAGGTTTATTGTAGAAATAATGCGGGAGTTTGTTATGTCTACGATCGCCAATCGTCGAGGTTCGAAACGCCTTGCGGGCGCGGCTTCCCTGAAGCACCGCGTGCCGGCGGTCGGAGTCTGCTCCCACTCGGATATAGCTCAAGGGTTGAGCAACAGCCTGCTAAGCTGTGGTTGCGGGTTCAAATCCCGCTATCCCGACACTGGCCAAAAGCCACTCCACTAAGTGAACCGAGCCCGGCTCCAGCCGGCCTGAAGCGGTTCTCTTCGGAGAGCCGCAGAGGGAAACGGCAATAGCCCCGAGGCCCTGAGTTTCCCCGAACCGCCGCACGCTTCTTCGTTTGGAGCATCCTGCGCGCGCCAGGCGCTATTCCGGCTTGGCGGCCCGCAGCCTCTCCTCCGGCGAAGACGCGGCCGTGGTTGGGGCGGCCCGCCTAGGGGTTATGGAGCTGGGTTCGGAGCACTTTGAATTTGCTGCAAGTCCTAGAGAAACAGGAGGTAATTAGCCATGTTCCTGCGTCGAATTGTTGTTGGAGATCAGTCCCGAGTGCTGCTGACCCGCAATGGGCGCTTCCAGCTCATCCTGGACCCGGGTGTCTACTGGGTCTGGACGGCGGGCGCCACGGTCGAGGCCGAGACGTTCAACGTCCGCGACCTGGTGTTCGCCAGCCCGTGGGCGGACTACCTGGTGAAGGAGCGTCCGGAAGTGGTCAAGCGCTACTTCTCCGTGATCGAGACCGGCGACGCGGACGTGGCCGTGCTGTACCTGGAGGGCAAGCTGGCCCGGGTGATCCTGCCGGGCAAGCGCGTGCTCTTCTGGCGCGGTCCGCTCGCCGTGCGCGCCGAGGTGATCAACGTGCGTGAGAAGCCGGAAGTCGACAGCAAGCTGCTGCCGGCTCTGGCGCGTCTCGGCGCGGGTGTGCCGCTGGCCACCGCCGCCGTCGAGGAGGGCAAGGCCGGACTCCTGTTCGTTGACGGCCGCTACGTTCGCGCTCTCGTGCCGGGAGCCTACGGCTTCTGGAACGCTGGAGCCGCGGTGCGCCTGGAGGTAGTGGATCTCCGCCGTCAGATCCTGGAAATTCCGGGACAGGAGATCCTCACCCGCGACAAGGTCTCCGTCCGTGTCAACGTGACGGTGGACTACCAGGTGACCGACGCGGTGAAGGCCAAGGTTGGCGTGAAGGACTTCGCCGAGCAGCTCTACCGCTCGGTGCAGCTCGCCGTGCGCCAGTCGCTGGGCCGTCGTACGCTGGAGGAAATCCTGGCGGAGAAGACGGACATCGCCGAGCCGGTGACCGTGGAAGTCCGTCAGGAGGCGGAAGCCTACGGTGTGCGCGTGGGCGCCATCGCCCTCAAGGACATCGTCCTGCCGGGTGACGTGCGCGACATCCTGAACCAGGTGGTGACGGCCGAAAAGCAGGCTCAGGCCAACTTGATCCGCCGTCGTGAGGAGACCGCGGCCACGCGTTCGCTCCTCAACACCGCCAAGCTGCTCGAGGATAACCCGCTCCTGGTCCGTCTCAAGGAACTGGAGACCCTGGAGAAGGTGTCCGAGAAGGTGGGCAAGATCACCGTCAACGGTGGACTCGACGCCCTCCTGACGCAGCTTGTTTCTCTGCGTAAGTAAGGCTGCCGGGCCGCGTGATACCACGCGGCCCGGCTATTTGATTTAGCGGATTTCGCGTGGCTACGCGGAACGGCGGCGCCGGGTTGGTGTTTCGATCGCGCGCTGGCGTGGGCCCGGTCCTTGCTTTACCAGTGAGATCCGGACGCTGTAGCCCATGGCCTTGGCGTAT
>CAYPHP010000005.1:0-22619 GCA_964410045.1 uncultured Acidobacteriota bacterium
GCTAAGGATAAGGCTATCGCGCTAAAAGTCGCAGGCCGTTTGCAGGGACTGAACAACGGTCTGACGAATCAGCAGGGCATGCTCGAAGGACTGGTGAAAGGCGGCAGCTTGGCCAAGAAGCAGGCCCAGGAGAGAGAACTGGAATCCTGGATCGCGGCCGACCCAATGCGGCAGAAGAAGTATGGAGATGTGCTCCCGGCGATGCGCGCCCTGCAAGCCGAGTCCGAGAAGACACGGGAGCAAACCGGCGTGAGGGCTAGCTTGGCCAGCGCCTCGAGCTACCTGGGAGCGGCCCAAACGCTCTATCGCCTGTCGGTGGAGCGGACCAAGCCGGACATGGAACGCGACACCGGATTCCAGCAGCGTGACTGGCCCAGAATCCGCGATGGGCAAGACCGCCTCCAGCGGACTCTGGACGCCACTGTGGACCGCGCCCTGCTTCGCTGGGCGATGGGTATGGCGGCGGCGTTGCCGGCCGAACAACGGATTAACGCCATCGATCAGGCTGCCGGCTTGAAACCCGGAATGTCCAAAACAGACGCCGAGAAGGTCATTGATGCCTATCTGCAGAAGCTCTATGCGGGCACGAAACTCGGGGATCGTGACTTCCGTCTGGGACTGATCGAGAAGAGCACCGCTGACCTGCTGGCTACCCAGGACTCCTTTATCGCCCTGGCCGCGGCTCTTGAACCAATGGCGGAAGCCAGCCGTGAGGCGGCTAAGAACCGCGCCGGCGCGTATTCTCGGCTTTCTCCCCGTTACATGGAGGCGATGCTAGCCAAAGCGGGCGGATTGGTTGCTCCGGACGCCAACAGCACCCTGCGTGTGACCTACGGGCAAGTGAAGGGCGTTGACGCCAAGGACGGCCTGCACTACAAACCGCAAACCACGCTGGCCGGCATCGTGCAGAAGCACACCGGGGCCGGCGATTTCGACGCGCCGAAAGGCCAGCGGGACGCCATCCAGGCGTTGCGATCGGGCAAGACCACGCCTTATCTTGATCCGGCGCTCAAGGATGTCCCGGTCAACTTCCTCTCCACCGTCGACACCACAGGCGGTAATTCCGGATCGCCCACCTTGAATTCGAGAGGTGAACTGGTGGGCCTGTTGTTCGACGGGACCTACGAGTCGGTGGCCTCCAACTACGTGTTCGACCCGGTCACCACGCGTTCGATCCATGTGGACACCCGGTACATGCTGTGGAACATGGACGAAGTGGACGGCGCCGACAACCTCATCAAGGAGATGACCATCGTCTCCGGCGCCCCGGCGCGTACCGCAACTGCCCAGAAGCCTGGCGCCGTCTCGCCGAAGTGATTTCGCTCTGTTTGACGAAGTTTCACACGCCGGCAAACAGAAGCGTGGTTACATCTTCGACATGAAGCTGGCTGTCCTTCTGGGCATCCTTGCGAGTTACGCGTCCGGGCAAAGTCTCCGCGTGACTCCCACGTTTAATTCCGGAGCCATGCTGGTCTGTGGGGAAACCAAGGTCTTTCTCGACACCGTCTTTCGCAGCCATGCTCGATACCAGTCGCCGGATGCCACGGCTATCTCGGCCATGGAGCGAGGCGCGGCGCCCTACGATGGCCCACTGGTGATTCTCGCCAGCCACAGCCACGCCGATCACTACGATGAAAGACTGGTTGCTTCCCTACTTGCGGCGAATCGCCGGGCGCAGTTGGTCGGTACCAGCCAGATCGCGGGCCGCCTAGCCGATCGCTTCCCTGCGCAAGCGAAGGTCGTCGCAGGAGGCGCCACGTGGACCGAGCCCGGAATCGAAGTCCGCTTTCTGATCGTGCCTCACGGGGGAGAGCGTTGGGCGGATTTGGAGAACACCGGGCACCTGATTCGGATGTGCGGCCAGACCGTGTTTCATCCCGGTGACGCGGGCGAGGTTTCGGTGATCGAGCGCGCGCTACGCGGTCAGCCGCCGGTCGACGTCGGCCTCATGCCGTTCTGGTTCCTTTCCAGCCCTCGCGAATCTCCGCTGGTGGGCAAGGTCATGAACCCGGCGCGGATCTGGGCCCTGCACGGCGACGTGGTCGACCGGGATTGGATTCCTGAAGTGCAGAAGCGGTATCCGGCCGCGGCCATTCCAGGGTTCTTTCTTCGGAAGGCCAACTGATCAACAGGGCGCGAATGTGAAGACTGCAACTCCAATCACAAACCAAATCGCGGCGAACACCAATCCGTAACCAAAGAAGACCCGGAAATCGACGCGGACGATCCCCGCGACTACCACATACCAGAACGGCGATATGAGATTGCCCATGTGGTCGCCGATGCTCATCGCCAGCAGTCCTCGCTCCGCGGTCACGCCAACCGCCAACGCCGACTTCACCGTGAAGAACCCTTGGATCGCCCACTGGCCGCCGGAAGACGGAATGAAGAACGCGAACACGGTGCCCACCGCCGCGGTCAGTCCGGGGAAGGTGTAGGGGTTCGATACGGCAGCCGCCAGCCCGGCCAGTTTCTCACCCAGGGTCGTGAACTGGATCAATCCCGCGAGGCCCGCATAGAGGTGGTACAGGACGATCACCGCCCACGCGGAGACCACCGCCTTTTCCACGGCCCGCGAGAAACTCTTGAAGTTGCGATGCAGGAGAAAGCTGGCCAGGAGCAGCGTGGTGTTGAGCGCGTTGATGTCCAGGCTCATCCGCTGCCGCACGAAGTGATGCCACAACCAGCCGATCAGCGCCAGGCAGAGCAGCCATGTGAAATAAGGCGCCCGCTCCAACCGCTCGGAATAGGTGACCGGCGCCGTCTCTACGACGGCTTCCGCTTCCGCCAATCGGTTCGCGTCCGGGAAGTGGGAGACGGGCCGAACCGCCGCAGGCATCATTCGACATCCAACCAGGATCACCGCCGACGTGAACAAACCGACATGGAGAATCGCCGCGGGTGACCAGATGGTCCTCGCCAGGGGGATCACGCCGATCGTCCCTTCGAGAAAGTGCCCTTTCGTCGCTACGATCAACGGCGCTGAGGCCGAGAATCCGAATTGCCAGACGGCGTTAGCCGCCCAGACGACTGCGAGAAAGTACGGGAAGTCGATCGGGATGCCCTTGCGTTCGGCGGCGCGCGCGAAATAGACGGCGATGATCGGGCTCAGGGCCAGCCCCAGCCCCCAGTAGCAGTAAGCCGATCCGGCGGCCAGCAAGATCGCCAGCGATACCAACTGGCCGCTGTTCCTTGGTACGTCGGCCAACTTCGCCACCACGCGACGGAACACGGGCGTGGACGCCAACGCTGAGCTCAGCACCACGATCAGAGTCATCTGCATCGTGAAGGGCAGCAGCATCCACAAGCCCCGGTAATAGGCATCCATCACTTGGCCGCCGGTATGGCCGAGCGCAAGAGCGACGCAGGCCAGCACGATCAGCAGGATCACGCTGGCCGTAATGGCGTCGGGCACATAGTGCACGATGGTGGTGGCGAACCGATCTAGCCACCGGCGGACACCATTCACGGCTTTTGTTTGGACAGCCAACGACTCCCCACCTTTCAGGCGAAGGGTCGATCATACAGCGGATTGGCTTGATGACTGGGGTGTCGTGAGGACCCCGGACGTCCGGCTTCACGGCAACATGTTCAGTCTCTCGAAGCTGGTAAAGTCGAGGAACGTAAAGTATCCCGCGTTGAGTCCGGGCGAACTGAACTTGACCGGAGTTCCGATCATTCCCACACAGATCCCCGCTCCCGCGGCTGTGTTGAGCGGAAGCAGGCTCAGCACCTCGGGGCCCAGCCTGAAGGTTCCGGCGCTACAAGCCACTGAGCAGTAGCCCGTGGCCTGAAACGTATTCCTCGGGTCAAATGAGAACGCGCCGACGATCACGGTGCCAGTCGGATCGGGGCAAGAACTCCAATTCGCGGTAATTCCCAATCCTTGGCTAAAAGTGGTGTTGACGACGCCCAGGCTAGTGGTTGGACTGAATCCCCCGGGCACGTTGTAGGTGGCGGTGAACGTGCTCACGTCCCTGCCACCGCCCAACTTGATCTCGGCGGCCCCGGAAAGCACCGAAACGCCCGTTTGCGTGGCATAGGTGCCGTTCACCGGATTGATAATCACCGCGGTGCTGCCACCTGGCGGATTGAAGGTGACTTGGCCGGCATCGAGTCTGGCGGCCACGCCACCCGTAAAGTCGGGGAACGTGGAGATCCCCGAGGTGTTCGCGAAGAAGTCCACAATACAGCCGCCTCCCGCGGAGGGAGCGATCAGCGGAGCGGCGGCCACCGGACCGTACTTCAAGAAGGCGGCGCTCAGCGTGTTGTAGGCCTGCGTTTGGCCTGCAGTAATGAGATTGCCTCGTACCAAGCCCAACGTTCCATAGTTGCTGTTAGGGAGCGGAGCCAACTCTCCCGGCAGTGTCGTGCAATTGGCGGTGTTGGCAACCGAAAGTGTGACCGTGTTGCTCGCCTGACCAGCCACCAGCAACTGGATCGAGATGTGGCAACCCACCGCCAAGTTGGCCGGCAGACGCACGTTCACCTGGTTCAGGCCCACAAAGCCGGGAGCGAGACCGGCGAATTCAGGAGACACCGTCTGGTTCGCGATCCTGACCGTGACCGCGTTTTGGGTCGTCTGGCCGCTGCCGGCGGCGCCGTCTGCCGGCGGGCTGGTTACCGCGCCCAAGCCGGTAGCGTAAATGATCACCAGCCCGCCGGGCGCAATGGAGGTGGCGGCATTATTCAGAGGTGTGCTGCCCTGGCTGACAAAGTTCTGAATGGCGCCCGGCCCCCTGCCATCCGACGTCTGCGCAAAGATGCCAGGTGACGCAGTCTGCACGGTCACGTTCATCGCGGCGCCGACGGTACCATTCGACGTCACCACCACCGGCTGCGAGCCGGCGGGCGTACTCCAGGGCACCTGCGCATTGATCTGTCCGGCAGAAACAAAGAAGAGCGGGGCGCGCGTGCCGCCGATGGTTACCGAAGTCCCGCCAAGAGTGTTCGGCAGGGGCAAGCTGTTAGCGACGGCGGTGGATGTGGCCAGGTTACCGCCGAAAATGGAGATGATCGAGCCTGCGGCGATCCCGCCGCCGGGAGCCCCGGAATAGCGGAAGCTCGCGCCGTTCAGGATGCCGCCAGATCCGATCGTCGGTTGGGCCAAGCCGAGGGTTGTGATTGTCGTAAGGCAAAGGGAGATACAGATTGCAGAAATCCGTGCGTGGAACATGCGAGGCGATCCTCCTTGAAACAGGCTTGCCCCTGGAACCCATCATACCTCGTCGAACGGCGTTACAATCCTCTCTGGGGGTTAGCCAATGCAAATCAAGGCAGTGATCGCGCTATGTGTCGTTCTCATCATGGGCGGGGCGGCCCAACAACGCCCGGCCAAGAAGGCCCCGGCGAAAGCAGGATCGAAGACCGCGCCGGCAAAGCGGGCGGGCACGCCGGAGTTCAAAGCCATTTGGGAGCCGGTGCCCTTCAACAAGGATCTCAATCTGAACGCCATCGCATGCACCGGTCCGGAGACCTGTTGGGTTGTGGGAGCCAAATCCACCATCCTGTTTACTTCCGACGGGGGCAAGACCTGGCAGGTGCAGCTCGGCGGCGATCCCGAATCGACCGATGACGCCCTGAACAAGGTGTTCTTTCTGGATGGCAAGAACGGCTGGGCCATGACCGAGCGCGGCAAGATTCTGGGCACCAAGGACGGCAGCACCTGGACAGAACTGTCCACGATGAGCGGAACCACCAAGGGAGTATGGTTTCAGACGCCGCAGACCGGACTGGAGCTTGAGAACCCGTCCTCAACGAGCGAAACCACGCTCCGCCGCAGCGACGACGGTGGCAAGACCTGGAAGCCCGTGAGCCAGTGCAGTGTAGACGCCACCGTGGACGGACTGCCTCGGAAACTGGGCTGCATGATGCGGACGATGCAATTCCTGTCGCCGACCGTCGGATTCGCGGGTGGGCGCGCGTCGGATATGGCGGTATTCGGCAAGACCAGCGACGGGGGCCAGACGTGGACCATGTCGGTGATTCCGGAGACGAAGTATGGGATTACCGCCGTGAACTTCTGGACCGAGAAAGACGGGATTGCCGTGCTCAGCGACGGCGAGGCCGTCTATTGGACCGCCGATGCCGGCGAAACATGGACCCGATCCGTGATGCAGCGCCTCTGGCCCAGTTATTACGGCGTCGGCGAGGGGAAGATCATCGTGGGAGTGAAGGACGGCGGCGGCATCGTCTACTCCTTCAATGGCGGGCGCAACTTCACTTCAAGACCCTTCAACCTTCCGGCAAGCGTGGCCGCGGTGACCTTTCCGGACGCCCGGCACGGTTACCTGGTCGGTCGGCATGCCATGGTGTACCGTTACCGGATCGTGCCCAGCGACTACACCAGTCAAGGGATGATCGCCGCAATGGCTCCTTAGATGGCTTCGATCCGGCATCACCGCGCGACAACGATGACATCGCCGAGCACGGTGTCGAACGTCAGCAGCGATCCATCGATCTGTTTCCAGCGCTGGCCGTTGCGATAGAGCGTGACCGGTCCCGTGCCCCAGGGATTGCGGATGCGCGCCGGTGCGCCCGCCAGCGAATGCAGCTCGACGAGGCTGATCCGCCCGCCGCGTATTGCCGACTTGACTAAGAATCCTCCGCGTGCGCGCAGTGTGAACTGCGCTTCCCAGTCCTCAGGCCAGGCCGGGAACAGGCGCATCACCGGGTCGGCGGCAGGCGCACCGGGCGCGCTCTGAAGCAGCGCGAGTTGCAGGGCCTCAGCGGCGCGGCCCAGCCGCTGCGCGTCCAGTGCCTGGTGACCTTCCCGAAGCGCCATGCGATTGGCCAACACCTGACCGCCGCGATACGCCGTCCGCCGTTCGGCAGTGAGCGAACGGATCTGGTTCGGGACAAGAAAGCGAGTAGCCGCGACGCGGCCCAGCGTGGTTCCAGCGATCGCCTGCTTCGAGAGGACTCCGACCGGCGTGTCCTCCTTGATTCCGTTCGCAAAGGCGCGGTCGAAGGTAGCGTTAGCGGTTGCAAGCATTTCGCGGTCCGGAGATTCAAGGTTGACCAGATCGAAGAACCACATCGGCAGGCTATTGCCGTCGGGCGTGAAACCGCGGCCGTTCACCACTGGTTTTAGCCCCCGCACAAAAACGCGCGGTCCGGTGTAGTTGTCTGGACGCAACGCATCGGGATGATCGCTCGCAGGCAGCGGCGCCAGATTGTCGAGCATCTCGCGCCACTGCGCGCGCAACTCCGGATCGACGCCGAGAATCGTGCTGGCGCGAATGGCTGCAGCGAAGATACCGCGCATGGCCGAAAGATCCTCGTCGGTGTCGCGAGCGCCCATCACGCTCTCATTGCTGTTCACGTTCCGGATGTGGTACTTGCCGTCCTCGCCCTTGAACACATTCGGGAAGTTGCGGTAGAACTCCGCCGCGCCTTTCATCATCGGATAGGCGCGCTCACGCAACCACGCTTCGTCCAGGGTGTATTCGTAGCGCCGCCAGTAGAGATATGCGACCTTGGCGGTCGTGCCCAGAATATGGGTGACCGGTCCGAACGGCCCGAAGCCGCGCTCCGTCGGGACCCAATTGCCGTTGACCCAGCTCCCACCGCCGAACCAGTTCCAGCGGCTGGAGTGGGGCAGCTTGGTGCGCGCAAACTGCATGAAACGCGCGCTACGTTGGTCCCAGGGTTTCCGCAGCAGGTAAAGCTCGCGCATCTCCGCGGCGATATCGTCCGGCAAGGTCGCCAGCCCGTCGAACCAGACGGTCTCGGGAATGAAGATACCCTGGCTGCCCCACTGCTGGCGCGCGGCGGTGGCCGAGGCCTCGAACATTCCCGAATACATTGCGAATACGGGATCCAGCAGGTCCAGACGATTGGCCGCGAACAGGGCTTCGTAGTAGCAGCTCAGGTTGGCGAACCAGTGCTGCGTTCCCCATGTGCGCAGGTCGCCGGCGGTGTTCCAGAGCATGCCGTTGAACTTGGGCGGAAACTTCCCGCGCGACGTCGCGGCCATCAGATAGAGGTAGTAATGATAGTTCTCCGCGACGAAGTCGGCGACGCCGTCCGCGCTGTGAAGTGCCACCGCGCCTTGCTCCCAGAACGCCCGCCACCACGCGGCGTTGTCCGCGGCAGGCGCGGAGAAGTCCCGGCGGGCTGCCGCGTCGAGTTGGCGGATCGCCGCCGCCACAACGTCCTCATTCGCATCGAGCGTAGCGGCGCTGGCGATCAGCACGACGGCGCGGCCGCGTGCCGCCGGCGCGATCAGCCGAATCTCCGATTCGTTGGCGAACCGCGCCGCGGCCCGTCGCCCGATCAGGGCGATGGCCACCGCCGATTTCGCCACGTGCTTGCCTTCCCGGAAGTCCTGCGCCAGCACAATCCGCCCGTCGCGCTCCAGGATCTGGGAGGCCGCGGTGTGATTCCCCGTGCGCACGGTCAGGACTCGGTTCTTGATCATCCCCTCGAGATCGCCGCCAAAGTTATGGAACGCGACGCGCAGCATGCGCAGGTTCACCTGGATGGGCTCAGGCACGGCGCGCTGGTCATCCAGCTCGATAGCGATCACGTCTTGGGCGTGCCAGGCTAGCATTCGTGCGGAGATTCCGCGGCCCTTGACGTCGAGCATCGCGTCGTACACCGACAGGCGCTTGCGGGTCCCGTCGGAGGGAAACACGTCAGGGCCGGCGGCGGAAAGCTCGATATCCACGAATCCGCAGCCGCCCATGTAGTCCGAGTTGCGTTCGAAGAAGCTGTCGGTGTCGCGATTCATCGGCTGCACGTCGACGCGATTGATCTGAAACTTCAGCGTCGAGGGCGTGGTCCAGACCAGCGTGCCCATGCGGCCGTTGCCGATGGGCATGCCTTCCTCGCTGCGCGGGACTGGAGCGTCGTAGACCAGGTCGGCCTTCGAGACGAGGGCTCGGTAATCCACCGAAGGCAACGCCGGGAATGTGGAGCGTTGAGCGGCCGCGGTGGCGACGACGGCGGTCACGCACAGAACCCCGACGATTTGTCGCGCACAGGTCATTTCTTCATCTCCTGCTGAAGTGGACAGGCTGGACAGCCTGTCCTACTTTCCCGGATGATACTCCCGCTTGGTATGACCTTGAAGCTGCGACCGGTAGAAGTAGACCTCGCGCAAGTCGCCGGTGGCGTAGCGTTGGGCCTGATCGTTGAAGTGCGGAGATGCTGGGTTGCCGCTTTCTCCGCCCGCGGTTACGGCTTTGGCCCGGACCTGCTCACCGAACTCAACAACAGCGACGAAGCTGTTGCCGCTGGTGCCGTACCACTTCTTGGTCCCTGGGTAAGCGCGCGCGCCGAAGGAGGCCAGCGAGCCCCACGTACCGGATGTGAATCCTACAGGAAGACTTGGCGCCGCATCGCTGAACGGCTGAACGATGTCGCCGGTCAGGCGCTGGAATCGATTGATCTCGCCCCACGTTGTTTTCCAGGTCCCGAAGTCGGCGGCAAGTTTATCGGACGCCGCTGCCAGTGATTGCAGGAGTTGCTCCGCCGGAGCGGAGGCGACGGCTTCTTCGATCGACGTACCCACGCCTCGCCGCCCAGTCCCCACCCGCCGCCGGACCTCGTCGCCCCAAAACAGCGCGAGTGAGGTAGGCACGGACGCCGCCCCCCAGCGGAAATCCCACTTGCGCAGCAGGTCGATCTGCTCGGCCACTTTCGCTTTCAGCGGATTCGAATCCGGCATTCCATCCCAAGCCTTGATCAACGCGGGAATGGGCTTCTCAAACCACGGCAGGTAGCTGTCGTACGCCGCGGCGATGAGCGAATCGAGCGTGAAATCCTTGGCGTTCTGGAGGACCCGGATGGCATGCAGGCCGCGCGCGGATTCGCCGCCATTCTCGACGTAGGGCGGATAGTTCTCCTTCTTCGGGCTGCTCGGCCCGGCCGCCGACCAGGGCCAGTTGTTGGTGTTGTAGAGCCATCCGCTGGCGGGATTCAGCAGGTTCGGCGCCTCGTCCACGGAAAGCAATCCCTTCCACTCGGTCGCCGGATTGCTGCCATCCACGGGCCGGGTCCAGTCAAAGCTGGTGTCGCGTCGGGGAATGAAGTTGCCGTGGAAGTACGCGATGGTACCGCCGGAATCGGCGTAGATGGTGTTGTTCGACGAGTTGGTCTTCAACTCCATCGTCCGCCGGAACGCCTGATAGTCCCTGGCCTTGGTGCGCGTGTAGGATTGCGTCAACGCCTTCACGGGTTCCTGCATGAGCCGGATGCTGACCCACTTCCCGTTCGCCTCGCGAACGATGGGACCGTGATGCGTGCGGTAGACGGTAAACTTCTTTTCCGACATCCCGCCGGCACTCTTGTAAGGTACCGTAATCTCCTCCGGTATCAAAAGACGCTCCTGGCTCCCGTACTTGTAGAAAAAGCGGTCCCCTTTCTTCACCACGGTTTCCAGATATTCATCGATCGCATCAACGCCGCTCGATGTGTGCATCCAACCTGCATGCTCGTTGAAGCCTTGGTAGATGAAGAATTGTCCCCAGGTGACTGCTCCGTAGGCGTTCAGCCCCTGTTCGCTGACCATCTGCAGCTCGGAGCGGAAGAAGAACGAGGTATGCGGGTTGATGAGCAGCAGCGGGCGGCGGGCGGCTGTGTTGGATGGCGCGACAGCGATGCCGTTCGATCCTGTGGGCTCCGGTTCGCTCTCCTCTGATGATGCGGAACTCGCCGGAGCGTTTCCATAGAAGGCCTGGAGCTGGTTGAGATTCACTCGTTCGATGTCGCCGCCGATACTCCCCTCGGTGAAGCTCAACGCCATCCAGGGCTCGAAGCGCTTGATGACCCGCGGCTGGACCTCCGGATGCTTCAGGAGGTAGTAGTTCAAGCCGTCGGCAAACGCGTTCATCAGCTTTTTCAACCACGCCGGGCTCCGCGCGTATTGTCGCTTCAGTACGACGGGATCGATGAACAGCTTCATGCGCAGGTCCTGGTAGATCCTGGACTCGCCTTCAGCCTCTGCCAGGCGCCCCATCGCGTTGATGTAATTCGTCTCCACGCGATTGAAATCGTCCTCGCCCTGGGCGTACACCGTGCCAAAGACCGTGTCTGCGTCGGTCTTTCCGTAAATGTGCGCGATGCCCCAGTCGTCCCGAATGATCGTCACATTGCGCGCCTGCTTCTCCCATCGCGCGACGTCCGCCGGGCTGGCTGTTTGGCCCAACGATGCGGATGCTGCCGCCAGAGTCAGAACAATGAGAAGGAAATGATTGCGGTAACGTGGGCTGGTCATCTTTGTGATCCTGGTCTTGCCTTGAGGCGTTGAACCGCCGCAGGTTGGCACTGTAGCATCCGGCGGATGAACTTTCCAGTCCAAGGCGGAGACCGCCGGAGACATCTTTTTACCGGTGTCCCCTTGCTTACCGAGAGGAAGCAATGTAGTCTTTCCTCGGTTACCGATATGAGCAAACCATCCGACCTGTTACAAGGCACCTTGGACCTCCTGATTCTGAAGATCCTGGCCCTGGAACCCATGCACGGCTGGGCCATTGGCCAGCGGCTCAGGCAGGTCTCTGGCTCCACGCTCCAGGTGAGCGACGGATCGCTCTACCCGGCTCTGCACAAGCTGGAGCAGGAAGGCTGGATTGCCGCCCAGTGGAAGCCCAGTGAGAATAACCGGCGCGCGAAGTTCTACTCGCTTACGCGGGCCGGCCGCCGGGCGCTGGAACACGAGGCGGCCAACTGGAACCGTCTGTCCTCGGCGATCTCACACGTCGTCAAGCTGAAGGAGGCTTGAGTCATGCGCTGGATCTACCAAATACCGCTGCGGATCCGTTCGTTGTTCCAGCGCCGTCAGGTAGAGCAGGAACTGGAAGAGGAGTTCCGCTATCACTTGGACCGTGAGATTCAGGAGCGGATCACCGGGGGCTTGGCCCCGGAGGCGGCCCGTGACGCCGCTCGCCGAGCGATGGGAGGTCTGGAACAGCGAAAAGAAGAGTGCCGCGATGCTCGGCGGGTGAATCTCGTGGAAGGCTTTCTTCAGGACCTTCGCTATGCGGCGCGTACGTTGCGGCATCATCCCGGCTTCACCATCGTAGCGGTGCTCTCCCTGACCCTTGGCATCGGCGCAAACACGGCGATCTTTACCGTGGTGGAGGCCGCGCTAGTTCGTTCCCTTCCCTACCGCGAGCCGGATCGGCTGGTTCACCTTTGGGAAACACGCCAGAGCCGGCAGTTCCAGCAAATGGAAGCCTCCTACCCGAACTTTGAGGATTGGCAGCGAGACAACACGGTCTTTGAAAGCCTCGCGGGCTACAACCGTACCAACTTTAGTCTCATCGGCACCGGGACACCAGAACGCGTGTCTGGCACCCGCGTCACAGCCAACTTCTTTGAGGTACTCGGCGTGCAACCGCAGATGGGGCGTGTCTTTCGCCCGGAAGAGGACGGCGTCAATGCCTCGGTGGCGGTCGTCACGCACGAGTTTTGGCAGCGCTTGGGCGGCGATGCGAATGTTCTGGGCCGAAGTGTGAACCTGAGTGGCGTAGTCCATACCGTGATCGGCGTGCTCCCTCCTGGCTTCCATTTCTCCCTGGACGGCGGCTCGAAGATCTGGGTTCCGCTGGCCATGAACCAGGATCAGCGGACACGCCGCACATTTCACTGGCTGCGTCCGGTAGCTCGTTTGCGCCCAGGGGTGACGTTCGAGCAGGCCGAGTCCCAAATGTCCGCGATTGCGACGCGCCTCGGGGCGGTTCACTCGGCGACTAATGCCGGCAAGGGTGTGCGCGTAGTCCCGCTGCAAGACGAAGCCGTTGGCGGGATCAAACCGATCCTACTGGTGCTGCTGGCTGCTTCTGGGCTGCTGCTTCTGTTGAGCTGCGTCAATGTGGCCAGCTTGTTGTTGGCCCGTGCCACCGCACGCGGGCGCGAGATCGCGATCCGAGCCGCGCTCGGCGCGGGAGGCAAGCGGCTGGTGCGTCAATTCCTTACGGAAAGCGTATTGCTCTTCAGCCTCGGGGGAATCGCCGCCCTGATCGCTGCCCAGTGGGGCTCGCAGTTTTTGGTTCACCTGCTGCCCCCGGCTTATCTCTCGCGCGTTCCGGAACTGGCCGGGATGTCCCTGCGATCTCCGGTGGTGGGCTTCGCCGCAGTGATCACATTGTCGACCGCCATTCTGTTTGGACTTCTTCCGGCGCTGCACGGGACCAAGCTCTGCCTGACTGACGCTCTCAAGGAAGGCGCGGGACCCGGCACAGGTGGCAGCCGCTTACGGCTGCGCGGCATCCTGGTGACGGCCCAGGTGGCAATAGCCCTGGTGTTGTTGGCCGGGACCGGCCTGGTGTTGCGCAGTCTGGGACGTCTACTCCAGGTAGATCCCGGATTCCGCACGAACAACCTCGCCACGATCCGAATCTCCGTACCCGCGCCACGCTACCGTACAAACGAACAGGTGAGTGCATTTTACGCCGGACTGCTACAGCGTGTGGCCAGCCAACCAGGTATGCGCAACGCGGCGCTGGTTGACGAGATGCCAGTGACACAGGATGGCGGCACGGCCTTCGTCTATCTCGACGGCCGTCCGGAACCTCCCCCGGGGAAGGAGCAGGAGGCGGTGGTGCGATCCGTAAGCCGCGGCTACTTCGAAGTGATGGGAATTCCCCTGATAGCAGGACGCTATTTCGCGGAGCACGACACCGCCAGCGTTGGTGACGGCAACGCCGATCCTTTATCTGTCGTCCTCACGCAATCCCTGGCGCAGCAGATCTTCCCTGGTGAAGATCCCATAGGCAGGCGCCTCTACTTCAAGTTCAGCCGGCGCGTTCACCTGATCGTGGTCGGCGTAGTCGGCGACGTGCGCATGGCCGGGCTGGATCGCGCGATTCGTCCCGCGTTGTATACCAGCCTGGAACAGGACCCATCGCGGTCAAACTACCTAATGATCCGTAGCGATCTGGACATCGCGTCGATCGCAGCCGCGGTACGGAAGGACGTAGCCGAGCTTGACCGCGAAGTTCCCGCGTACGCCGCACGCAGGATCGACGAAGTCATCAGTAGCAGTGAGGGTGTCTTTTTCCGCCGCTCGGTCTCCTCCCTACTGGGGGCCTTCGGCCTCGTCGCCGTGGTCCTGGCAGGTCTGGGACTTTACGGGGTGATGAGTTTCACGGTCACGCAGCGGGTCCGGGAGATCGGCGTTCGCATGGCGTTGGGGGCCCGACCGTCCGACGCCTTGCGCCTGGTGATGCAGAGTGGCCTACGCCTCGCAGGAGCGGGCCTTGCCTTGGGACTCGTTGCCGTCCTGGCACTCGCTCGACTTTTGTCCGGGCTGCTCTACCAAACTGCGCCGAACGACCCGATTACACTGCTTGTCGTAGGTCTGCTGGTCGCCGCGGTGGCCTTGGTTGCTTGTTTTGTGCCTGCACGCCGGGCTACCCGAGTCGACCCGTTCGTTGCTTTGCGCCACGACTAACACGAGACTGCCGTCAAGGGCCGTGCCCACCGGGGTACAATTCAGCGATGCGAACGCTGGGTCTGCTGGCCCTCACGCTGGGAGCCTTGGCGGTGGCACAGAACGCCGCAGCGCAGGCTGGCGAGTGGCCGCAATTCCGCGGAGCGAATGCCAGCGGCGTCGCGGCCACCGATGCCGCGCCTCCGGTGGACTTTGGACCTGCAAAGCGCATGCTCTGGAAGCAGCCTTTGCCGACTGGGCATTCGTCGCCGGTGGTGTGGGGCGATCGGGTCTTCCTTACCGGGTTTGACGCGGCGTCGAAAAAGCTGGAGCTGATCTGCGTAGCCGGGAAGGACGGAGCGGTCCGGTGGCGGCGTGTCGCGCCAGCCACCGAGATCGAGCAGACCCATGGGGTCAGTAATCCCGCTGCGGCGACGCCGGCCGTTGACCGCGAACGCGTCTATGCCTACTTCTCCTCGTACGGCGTCATGGCGTTCAGTCATTCCGGAGAGGCGCAATGGACTCTGCCCTTGCCGATGCCAAAGACACATCACGGCAGCGGTGCGTCGCCGATTCTCGCCAGCGATCTGGTGATTGTGAACCACGACGCCATGGAAGGCGGATACCTGCTGGCGGTGGACCGCCGCAACGGCAAGGAAGTCTGGCGGCAGGCGTACCCGGTGGTCAGGGGACGAGTGGAAAGCTATTCGACCCCGGTTGTCTGGCGCGATCAACTGATCTTGCACCGATCCGGCATCGTTGAAGGTTACGAAACGGCCAGCGGCCAACGGCGGTGGTCACTGGCAGCCAACACTTCGGGCGCCAGCACAGTTGCCGCGGCCGGCGATCTGATCTTCGTCAACACCTGGAACACCCTGGGTGAAGCGGATCAAAGAACGTCCTTGCCGGACTTCGCCGCCTTCCTCAGGCTCTACGATAAAAATGACGATGGCACGATCAACGAGGCCGAGTTCCCCGCTCAGTTGAAGACCACAGCACGGCCGGAACTCGATCACATTCCCAACTCCCAGAACTACGCGGCCTTCCGGAGCGTGGATCGCGATAGAGACGGTCGGGTCCAGGAGTCCGAGTGGGAGACGTTTCGGACGCGCATCGCCGAACGCGCCCAAGACCATGGCCTGCTGGCGATCCGGCCGGAGGGAGATTCCGCGACGGTGGTTTGGCGTGAAAGCACTTCCATTCCGGAAGTGCCTTCCCCGTTGTTCTTCCAAGGCCGCCTGTTCCTGGTGCGCAACGGAGGAGTGACCACCTGTCTGAACGCGGAAACAGGAAAGCTCATTTTTCGGGCGCGGGCCGGCGCGCCGGGCGCTTATTTCGCCTCGCCGGTCGCGGCGGACGGACGGGTTTACCTCGCATCAGGCGACGGCGTGATCACGGTGATCGCGGCAGCGAAAGACCAACTGGAGGTTCTCGCGCGGAATGATCTGGGCGAGAGCATCGTGGCTACACCCGCGATCGCCCGCCGGACAATCTACGTCCGAACCGCCAGGCATCTCTACGCATTTGGTGAATAGAGGAACAGGAGAACGGCCATGAAAAGCAGTCTTGCTCGGCTTGTCATCGTTACCGGATTGGTGCTATTCCCAACGGCGATCCGCGCGCAGGGAGAATGGGAGAATCCCGTGAAGCGCACCTTGCGCGAGGGCAAGCCGGTGATCGGACTTACCGTCACCGTTCCCAGCGCGGACGTGGCCTTGCAGGCCGCGCGGCTGGGCTTCGACTTCATCTGGATCGAGATGGAGCACAGCCAGATCACTCTGGAAACCGCGCGGACCATGGTGCTGGCGACCCACGGCACTCGAACCGTGCCGTTCATCCGTGTTCCGGTGAACGAGTTGTGGACCGCCAAGCGCGCTCTCGACGCCGGAGCGTTGGGCGTGATCTTCCCTTTCACCGCGACGCCTGAGCTGGCCAAGCAGGCCGTGGCGGCATGCAAGTATCCGCCGCTCGGCAAGCGCGGCGCCGGACCGGGTCTGGCCAGTATGCGCTGGCCCGCGCCCGGCGGATACAGCGACTTTGCCGACAACAACGCCATGGTGGTGGTGATCATCGAGCAGAAGGAAGCGGTGGAGCGGATCGATGAGATCGTAGCGGTCCCGGGCATCGACGTTGTGTTTATCGGGCCAAACGATCTCTCCTATTCCTATGGCTTCCGCGGCCGCGAGACGCGAAGTCAAAGCGGCCATGGCCAAGGTGGTCGCCGCAGCGAAGGCCCGCAAGGTGCCGGTTGGCCGAACGGCGAGCGCCCAAAACGTGGCCGAGTTGATCAAGGAAGGATTCCAGTTCTTTCAAGCGTCCAGTGAACTGGGCATGATGGCTGCGGGCGCGCGCCCGCTTCTCGACGCACTCGGGAAGAAGCCTCCCGAGATCAAGTCGCCGTACTAAGGAGGTTCCCGTGAAGAACAGACCGGTCTTCGGACTTGTGCTCCTGCTTCTGGCGAGCGCAATGCTACTCGATGCGCAGACCAAGAAGGTAGTCCTGAACCTTCGCAGCTACTATTTCCCGATTGGCGCGGCGGAGCTGGCCCAGCTTCGCTCGGCGGCTCCCGGCGTTCAAGTCGTCGCTCCCGAGGCCGACCGCGTGATGGCCGAGATCGTCGATGCCGATGGGCTGATCGGCAACATCACTCCGGACATGATCCGGGCGGGTAAGAAGCTGAAGTGGGTCCAGTCAGGATCGGCAGGCGTCGAGAACTATCTCACCCCGGAGATGAAAGCGAGTTCGATTACGCTGACGAATTGCCGGATCGTGCAGGGTCCGGAAGTCGCGGACCACGCCTTCGCCCTGCTTCTGTCGCTGACCCGGGAACTGCACCGCATCATTCCCACAAAGGTCAAGCAGGAATGGACTCCGCGCGCCTATCGGCCCATCGAGCTCAAGGGGAAGACCGCGGTGGTCATCGGCGTGGGCGGCATTGGTATGCAGATCGTCCTCCGCGCGCACGCGTTCGGCATGCGCGTGATCGCCGTGGACCCGCGCGACATTCCCTACATGCCGCAGATCGACAGGTCCGTGCCGCCGGACGCGCTCGACAGCGTGCTCCCTGAAGCCGACGTGGTCTTCGTATCCGCCCCCTACACGCGCGAGACCCATAAGATGATCGGGACCAAGCAATTTGATTTGATGAAGAAAGGCGCTTACTTCATTGCAGTTTCCCGCGGTCGCCTGTATGACGCTATGGCGCTGGCCGAAGCCCTCCGCAGCAAGCGGTTGTCGGGCGCAGGGCTCGACGTGATGGATCCCGAACCACTCCCCAAAGGACATGCCTTGTGGGAACTCGAGAACGTCGTGATCACACCGCACATCGCCGGCCGCTCGGACGGAGAGAACGCTCGCTACCTGGCCCTGTTCCAGGAAAACCTCAGACGTTTCGGCGCTGGATTGCCGCTGCTGAACGTGGTCGATAAGGAAAAAGGCTACTGAAACTGCCCGGTCACATGTCCAGCACCACGGACGTCGGACAATGGTCGCTGGCCTCCAGATCATTGTCCTTCATGGAACTCAGGCGCGGGCCCGTGTACTGCTTGCACTTCTTGCTCAGGCCCTTGCGGAAGATCTCTGTGCCCTGAACCCGAGGCTTCAGCCGTTCGTCGATCAGAATGTAGTCCAGCCGGCTGACTTTCTTACCCGACGAGTAGAAGTGCGTCCAACGGTCCGGACCCGTCGCGCCGGCAAAGGGATCGTGCAGAATCGTCATCGTGACCAGCGGATCAAGCGACTGGTCATAGTCGCTCTGCTTGGTATCGATGTTCAGGTCGCCGATCACAATCGGAAATGTGCCGTTGCCGCGCGCCAGGCGGACCAGCTCGGCAACCCGCGTGGCCTGGCCCATACGCCTGATCGTGGACTTCGGCTTGCCATCTTGCGCCTTGAAGTGGTTTACCAGAACGGTCAGAACCGCTTGGCCCACGCGGACATCCACCTCCAGACAATCCCGCGAGAAGACTGCCTGGCCGGTGACCTTGGAGTCCAGCCGGTTGCTTTTCTCCAGGTATCCACCTCCCAGGGCGTCGTCAACGTGGGTCCGGATTCCGGCGATCTCGGCCTTGAAGCCCTTCCTGATCAGCAAGCCGACATCGATTCCTCGAGCGTCGTTCCCGTCAATCAACAGAATGCGGTCAAACGCGTTCTTCAGATACTTGGAGTTGAACAACCGCAAGGTCGCCAAGTTTTCCACCTCTTCCACCGCCAGGATGTGCGGATCGGCCTCCAGGATCGCGTTGGCTGTGTTCTTTCGCTGATCCTCGCTGATTTTCTGCGGTTTGATCTTCCCGCTCCGTCCTGGTTCCAAGGTTACAACCCCAGGAATCTGGAACAGGTTTTCGAAGTTTGTGATCGGTCCTACCGGCGGTTTGTCCAGAATGCGATACCGGCCAAACAGATTTTCACAGTTGAACGTTGTTGGGCGAAGCTTCATTTGTCCCCTCCTCTATCGGCGCATTATATGCGATTTCGAATCGAGGGGATGAATAACCACCATGCGACTCAACTGGCGTCGTAGGCTTGCTTGATCCAACCGATGAGCTCCTGATCCACTTCCTTGGCTGAAGTCACCCGGACCCGGTGGCTGACCATGGCACTGAAGCTGCCCGACGCTTCGAGGCGGCCTTTGGGCGCGACGCCCTTAAGCTGGATGCCGACGTCAACGCGGTCCTTCGTGGATGGTTGGATCAGCGCGAACTGCTTGGAGCGTCGTAGGCTGACGTAGCCCTTCTTCGGGGCGACCTCCACGTCGGAGCCGAACTTGTTGATCGCGGCCATCAAAGAGTCGTGAATAGGGCGGAGCGGAGCCTTCGGTCCAACGTAGATCTCGTCCGCCGGATTCCCGCCGCTCTTCGCGGTCGCCGGTGCGCCCTCGGTGATCGAAATGCCGCCGCGCGCGGTATGGGCCACCAGGTTGGCATAGCCGTGGCCCATGCCATGGTCTTTCTTCAGGAAAGCGACCATTTCTCCGTGTTTCTCGAAGTTCTTGGCTTTTAGAATGGAGACCCACTGGTCGAGGCTTTTGCCGGTCTTGGCCTTGAGATTCTCGGCCATCGAGGCCATGGCTGCGTCAGGTTGAGACATTCGGTCCTCCCTCATTGATATTACACGCCGTCAAGGATTCCATTAAAGGCGCCTTTGCGCCTTCGGGCGAACCCGGACAGGCTGGACAGCCTGTCCCACAAGAGCACTTCACAGAGTGTCTGCCACCAAATCGCGCGTGACCCGGTCTAAAGGACATGAAGAAGCTATTGGCAGTCTTGCTGGCATGCGCTACGGCAGTTTGGGCGCAGAGTTGTCCGTCCTCCCCACCGGACTTGAGCGCGGTGACTGCGGCACTGGAAAAGGAGATGCGCGCCAACGGCACGCCCGGCGCCGCGCTGGTCGTGGTCTGCGGCGGCAAAGTGGTCCTGGTCGAAGGCTTCGGACAGGCCAGCGTAGAAACCGGCGCACCGGTGACCGCGAGTACCTTGTTCCGGCTGGGATCTACGGCAAAGGTCTTCACAGGACTGGCCCTGGCGTCGCTCGCCGACCATGGCAAGATCAAGCTGGACCAGCCGATCGGCGGCTACGTCAAGGGGCTGGGGCCGCGACTGTCCGCGGTCACGCTGCACCAGTTGCTGACGCACTCGGCCGGCCTTTGGGATGACGCGCCGCAAGACGGTCCGCACGACGACTCCGCGCTCGCCGCCAACGTCAAATCATGGAAGGAAGAGCTGCTGCTGGCCGAGCCTGGACGCGTCTTTTCCTATGCCAACACCGGTTACGTCCTGGCCGGATACGCGCTGGAGCAGGTCTATGGCAAGCCGTTCGCTGATGCGGTAAGCGAGTTGGTCTTGCAGCCGCTAGGAATGAAGAGCAGCACGTACCGTCCGCTGACGGCCATGACCTATCCGTTGGCGATAGGGCATCAGCCTGGTCCGCAAGGTCCACGAGTCATCCGGCCGTTCGCGGACCACGCCGGCGCCTGGCCGCCCGGATCGCTCTTCACCAGCGCCCAGGAAATGGCTGCGTTCATGAATGCCATCCTGAATCAGGAGACGCCCGCGATGAAGCGTGTGCTCCAGCCGCACGTCAAGATTGCGCCGATGGACGCAAGCTACGGCTATGGAGTGATGATCCAAGACGAGGGCGGACTGCGCATCGTCCGGCACACTGGAGGACGCGCAGGATACGGCAGCGTCTTCCATCTGGCGCCGGAACATCGCGCAGGTGTGGCCATCCTGGCCAACCGCAGCGGAGCGATCTTTGGTCGCGTGACGCGTATGGCGCTGGCGGCATTGCTGGGGATTCCAGAAGGCGCTCCGGCTGCGCCGCCCCGCACTCCAACGCCGATGAGCGCGGACGAGATGCAGCGCTACGCCGGAGTCTATGAGAATTACGGGCCGATCCGCGCCGAGTTGGTGGTCCGCGAAGGCAAGCTGATGGCCAAGTTCGGCGCCCGCGAGTTTCCGGTACAAAAGGTGGGAGAATGGCGGTTCCACGCGCCCGGCGCGGCGCAGCTTACCGATTTCCAGCTGACGCCCGGCCCTGACGGACGGCCGGAATTCCTGACCGCCGAAGCGTGGGCCATGCGCCGCAGGCCATAACGGAGGACTCATCATGTACGCAAGCAACGTGCCGCTATTCGCCGGTCCCATCGAGGGCATGATCTGGGCCTTTGGCTGGACCATCATCATCGTCGTGATCTGGCATCTGCGAGGCCGGCGCAAGGAAAAGAAGCTCGAACTGATTCACAAAGAGAGGTTGGCCGCCATGGAAAAAGGAATTCCGTTGCCGGAGTTGCCGGAGTACGAAGAGTCAAGCCGTCCCGGAGTGGTGGAGTTGCTGGCCGCCGGCCGGGTGAATCCGCGCTGGCCGCTGGGTGTCGCCGTCCTGCTGATCATGGGCGGAGCGGGATCGACGCTGGCGATGTATCTCTCCGGAGATCCTTATCATCGCCAGGTCTGGCCCTTCGGAATCATCCCTATTTTTCTGGGCCTGGGCTTCGTGCTGTTCTATGGCGTGATGCATCGCGGGACAAAGTCCTAGCCGGACTGACGCCCTGTGACAGTGGATCTCGACCGCGAGTTGATCGCCGCGCTGGTCCGCACCGGCGACGCGGAGCTGTTTCGCCAACTCGTGGAACGCTACCAGGAGCGGGTGTTCCGCCTGGTGGCGTCGGTGCTCGGCCCCTACAGCGAAGCCGACGCCGAGGAGGTGACGCAGGAGGTGTTCCTGCGCGTCTACCGGCAACTGCAGGGATTCCGCGGAGAGTCGACGTTCAGCACCTGGCTCTACCGCGTCGCTTATCGCCGGGCGCTCGATCGCAAACAACTTGCCCGGCATCGGTTGCCGCACGCTTCCGACGAGGCGCTCGCGGACGTGGCCGGCGCCGACGACCCCTTCGAGAAGGCCGCGCGCTCGCAGCAGAACGCGCGCATCGCCGCGTGTATGGAGGCGCTGCCGGATCTTTACCGCACGGTGTTGTACTTGCGCTATTGGATGGATTGCCCGGTGGAGGAGATCGCGGAGATGGTCCAGGCGCCGGCCGGAACGGTCAAGTCGTACCTGGCGCGCGCCCGTCAACGCGTAGAGCGGGAATTGGAGAAATCAGGCCATGTCTAGGGATCCGATTCAAGAAACATTGGCGGCGCGGCGGCCCCCGCGGCTTTAGCCAAACTTAGCCTCACCCCAGCAGCGGAAACTGCCGCAGCCGGATCGGGGGATCTCTGCCCGAACCAAGATGCTTAGCGGCGCCACCGTGCTGGCCGCCAGCCTGCTGCTCGCCCTGGCGGATTGGCCACAATGGCTCTCGACGGCTGCCATCCTGCTTGCTCCGATCATGGCGTTGGCGTTGCTGGCGCCGGGCAGAATCGCCACCGGACTTCTCACACTGTTTGTGGTCCTGCTGCGCGAAGAGGGTCAACCGTAACTAACGCCCGCGTCTGAGTCTTATTGTGCCTCCAGCAGCCGGGTGACTGCTCTTTCATTTCCCCGGCCAGTTGCGCGCGGCCGGGTTCAGTCAGCGTGTAGTATTTTGGCCCTGCCTCGGTTCTCGGACTCGCCCCATTGCCATTCAATCCAGCCTTGCTGGCTGCCGGTGAGGCGGCGGCAAGCCGCCGTACTCTAAGGTGGCGACTCCAACTCAGGACGCTAAGGCGTGGCCACCAGGGGCAACTCGATGAAGCTCGCCTGGCCCGGCGCGTGGTAGATGCGTTGCGTCGCCTTGCGGTAATCCCCGGGCTGGGCCCAAAA
>CAYPHP010000005.1:22629-23497 GCA_964410045.1 uncultured Acidobacteriota bacterium
CGGATTGCGGTCGTACAGCGGGAACCAGCTCGACTGCACCTGCACCATGATGCGGTGGCCCGGCAGAAACAAGTGGTTCGTCGTGGGCAAAGCGAAGCGGTAGAGCAGCGGCTTGCCGGCCTCGAGGGGTTTGGGCGTCTCAAAACTTTCGCGATAACGGCCGCGGAAAATGTCCATCGAGACACCCAGTTGATAGCCACCCATGCCCGGCTGACCGGCCACTTCGTCGGGATAGACGTCGATCAGCTTGACCACCCAATCCGAGTCCGTGCCGCTGGTGGAGGCGATCAGGTTGGCGACCGGCTGCCCGCTGATCTTCACCGGCGCCGTCAAGACATCGGACAGGAAGGCCACAACGTCAGGACGGCCCGATGCTTCGCGTTGATCGTCCACCAGCCATTGCGGCCAAGTCAGGCCGTTGTCGTAACCCACCGGCTGGATCGGACGCTTGCGAAAGGGCACCGGCTTGGCCGGATCGGAGACGTATTCCTCGTACGCCGCGTCGCCCGACTTCGGGGCGGTGAAAGTCAGTTTCAGGCCAGCGTTGAGATAGAGCCGCGACGGCGGGGCGGCCGGAGGCCAAGCTGGCAACCGCCGCCAAGTGTAGGTTCCGGTCTCGAACGCGGTAACGGTCGCCACGTCGGCCTTTGGCGCCCCATCTTTCAGGTACTGAGCCAGGAAAGGAGCGAGAATCTCCCGCCGAAAGTACAGTCCGGTGTCGCTGTTGAAGCGCAACGCGCCGAGCGAGCTGCCGTCCAGAATCTGTTGCCCGTGATGCCACGGACCCACCACGAGAAAGACCTTGTCGTTGCCCGTGTCCTTCGGCTCGATGGCGTTGTAAACCGCGATCGCTCCGTAGATGTCCTCC
>CAYPHP010000006.1:0-12486 GCA_964410045.1 uncultured Acidobacteriota bacterium
GTGCCAGGGCCCGGCGCGGCGCGAGACCGACACCATGGACACCTTCGTCGATTCGTCCTGGTATTTCTACCGCTACCTGAATCCGAGCTACACCGCGGGACCGATCGATCCCGACGCGGTCAAGTACTGGTTTCCCATCGAGCAGTATATCGGCGGCGTGGAGCATGCCATCCTGCACCTGATCTATTCGCGCTTCTGGACCAAAGTGATGCGCGATCTGGGACTGGTGAACGTGGACGAGCCGGTGGAACGCCTGTTCACTCAGGGCATGGTGATCAAGGGCGGCGCGAAGATGTCCAAGAATCTCGGCAATGTGGTGGGCGCCGACGAGATGGTGGACAAGTACGGCGCCGACACCACGCGGCTCTACATCCTGTTCGCCGCGCCGCCGGCGAAGGATCTGGACTGGAATCCCAACGGCATCGAGGGAGTGCACCACTTCACCGGGCGGGTCTACCGGTTCATCACGCGTAACGCCGGGAAGGCTCGCTCTGCCGAGGGCCCGGCGGCGGCCCAAACACCCGAGGACCGCGCCATCCAGCTTCGCCTGCACCAGACCATCCGGCGCATCAGCGACGAGTTTGAAGAGCGCTGGCACTTCAACACCTCCATCGCCGCGATCATGGAGTTGGTGAACGAGCTGCACAAGCACGAGGACAAGATCTCGCCGCCGGTGCTGCGCGAGGCTCTGGAGTCGATCACACTGCTGCTGGCGCCGATGGCCCCGTACCTGGCCCAGGAACTTTGGGGCGAGCTGGGCCACTCGACGATGATCCTGCGGGAGCGCTGGCCCAAGTACGATCCGGCGCTGGCCGCCGCCGACGAACACGAAGTGGTGGTGCAGGTGAACGGCCGTGCGCGCAGCCACATTGTGGTGGCGACCGGCGCTTCCAAGGACGAGCACGAGCGCCGGGCGCTCGAAGACGCCAAGGTACGGCAGCACATCGATGGCAAGCAGGTGGTGAAAGTGATTGTGGTGCCGGAGAAACTGGTCAACGTTGTAGTGAAAGCTTAACCCGGATCGTACGGATGAAGATTGTGGGCTACTTCTCCGGCTGAGGCTTTAGAACAATCTGAAGGTTTGTGGCGCCTAAACCTGCCTCCTCGACACCGTGTAGCTTCAAGCCACCAATAGGATGAGTGGCGGTCGCTTCGACACGGTAGGCCAGGTTCTCCAGGCCCCAGAAGACAAAGGTCTTGTCTCGGTGGGTGAGCTTCTTAACAAGGACTAGCTTACTCGTTGCCTGTAGAAATACTTTCACTTCTGCCTCTGATACTGCCGTTCGGTCCGGCAACAAGACCTGGATGTGAACAGCAAGATCGTTCAGTCGCGCAGGCAAGGTCCACGGATCCAGTTCCACGATCTGGCCGCGGTTGACCTCGAAGACGTAGGCTTGGGACTCCTCTCGTACTCCCGGGTAGTACAGCGGCGGGTAAGGCGAATACCTTTCATGTTCACTTGAAAGGCCTCGCCTAGAAGTCGCCGGGTTGTCGACATTCAAGGCGATCCGGTAACGGCCTGGCTCGAGTTGGTCAAGGTCGAAGCGCGGATCTTCGGAACGGGCCACTCCACTTCGCACTTTCCGAGGCTGTGGAGGATTCACAGGAATAGCCTCAATCCACAAGTAGGCGGGCAAGCTTTCTCCCGCTGCGGGTGCAACCCGCCCGCGAATGCGGCCCTGTTCCTGCTTGATGGTTAGGTATAAGTCTGCGCAGGCTTGCGTCGCGAGGTCAATTGTCTGTTTTCGCTCGTCCAACCTCCAACCCGGCAGGTCCGCTTCAATACGATACTTATTCCGCCTCAGATTCTCGAATGCGAAATGGCCTTCGGCGTCAGTAGTTGCCTTTGTCGTGCCCTCCGGACCTGTCAAGCGTAGCTCGACACCTGGAAACGGCTTCCAATACTGTCCCTCGCTCTGTCGACGATCGGTCCAATCTTCGAGGACGCCGTAAATCCGGGGCGGCAACGGCTTGCCTTCCTTCCACGCCCGCAAGCTCCGCAGATCCTCTGTCGCGTACTTCACATGTCGAGTTCCCGAGCAGATAGATGCTGACCACCGCGTGGCCTTATCCTGTTGGAATGAATCTACCAGATAGGTCTGGCCGACTTCGAAACCAACGCCGCAATCGCCTCCCCCGATTCCTGTAAAAAGCTCGAAATCCAGAGATGCTGTTCCCGCAAAGCGTTCGACGATCCGGAAACGCACCCGCCGGGGAAAGTTCCAATGCATGCCGGCAAAGGGACTCGACGCCCTTCCGGCGTCGCTGTGCTCCAACTTCTCCCTCTCCTCCGCGGTGAGCTCTTGGCCCCATACTTTCAGCCATAACTGCCTTTGGATCTCCCCACCGTCCGTTTTCTTTTCCTGAGGCAGGCTGAGCTGAACCTGTCGCACAATCTCCATGTAGTGTTCGATAGACTTTGGATAGACGTCTACCACCTCACCTACAAACAAAGCGATGTCTTGACCCTTGGGGTCAGGGTTGCGGGCGCAGAATGGCATGAGGCCGCTGCAACTGCATGCAAGGCACATAGGAGCAAGGGCAAGGAGGAGTACCACCCCCAGCGAAAGGAACTCGCGCCTCATATCAGGATGATACACCCACAAGATCCAAGGCTTTGTCCTGCGAGTGTGATCCGGGCGACTTCCTAACACAATTCTGTGCGACGTCAGGATATGATTTGCTGTGATGTTTGGATGCGCCACATGAAGCTTGCGTTCTATGAGACCCACGATTGGGAAGCGGAACACCTCCGCAAGAAGCTTTCCGGGCACGACCTGAGCTTCACTGAGGAACGGCTGAAGGATGCGCCGCCCGACACCGAAGCGCTGTCGCCGTTCATCTATTCACGGGTGACCGCTGATGTAGTCAAGACGCTGCCCAAACTCAAGCTGGTGGTCACGCGATCCACGGGCTTCGATCACGTTGACCTGGCGGCGTGCGCCACGCGCGGCGTCACTGTATGCAATGTGCCGTCGTACGGCGAGAACACGGTCGCCGAGCACACCTTCGCCCTGATCCTGGCGCTGTCGCGCAAGGTCCATCAGTCCTACGTGCGCGTGCAGCGCGACGATTTCTCGCTCGATGGCCTGCGCGGATTCGACCTCAAGGGCCGGACCCTGGGCGTGATCGGGGCGGGGAAGATCGGGCTGCACGTGATCAAGATCGCCCGCGGATTCAGCATGAAGGTGCTGGCCTACGATCCTTACCCGCAGCCTTTCCTGGCCGAGTTGATGCATTTCCAGTACGTGCCGCTCGACGAACTGCTGAGGCAGGCGGACATCGTCTCCCTGCACATGCCCTTTCGCGCTGAGTTGCGGCATGTCATGAACTCCCCGCGCTTCGCGCAGATGAAGCGCGGCGCGTTGTTCATCAACACCGCACGCGGCGGGCTGGTGGATACTGACGCGCTACTCGCGGCGCTCGAAACCGGGCAGATCGGCGGCGCCGGACTGGACGTGATCGAAGGCGAAGAGTTCATCAGCGAAGAGCGGCAATTGCTCGACCAACCGGAGGGTGCCGGGCAGCTCAAGGCCCTGGTCCGCAACCACATCATCTTCCGCCGCGACAATGTGATCTTCACCCCGCACAATGCCTTCAACAGCCAGGAAGCGCTGGAGCGCATCCTGGACACCACCGTGGACAACATCCTGGCGTTTGCCGCGGGCCGGGCGCAGAATAAAGTTCAGGCATGACTCGCCGTCCCAGCACCGCAGCCGTGGAGATCGCCTGGCGCTGGTTCTTCCTGTCCTTCTGCGTGGTGGTGTTGTTGGGTGTGGGGCTGGTGGTCGGCGACGCCGTGCGGGTCGGCGCCAGGGAATCCGCGGCGCTGAGTTCCCGCAACCTGCCGATGATCCTGCTGGCGGCGGCCAGTTTGTTCCGCCGCTACCAGTTGATCCTGGAAAACTCCGTGTGGGTGGTGTTGGCGGCGGTCGCCGTCTTCTGGATTATCGGAGGCGCAGTGGTGCAGGCCTGGCTCACCGGACGGCGCATGCTGCCGCTGGCCGGGCTGCGCACTTTGGCGTTTGCGGCCGGATCGGCTGCGTTGTTCTCAGGGATCGTCGTGATTCTCGCGGTCAGCACGCGCAAACAGCCGCCGGGCGCGGCGCTGGGTCTGGTGAGCTTGTTCTCACTGGTCGTCTACGCCTGCTGGCGCTGGACCTCGCTGCTGATCGGCGTGCTCTCCTACGCGCCGAATGTGCGCCGCGGCTGGGCTACGTTCGTCGCGCATGGACCGTCGCTGGCGCTGGCTGCCGCCACCAACTCGACGCTGAAGTGGCTGGCCATGTTCGCGGTCAGCGTTACCGCTACGGGCGCGGCGCTGGTTGTCCCTCGCAACGCCGGCTGGGTGGTCCTGGCCGTGTTCATCTTCTGGATGCTGGCCATGCTTTCCATCTCCGGATTCTTCGCCGCCCGGATGAAGGAACAGATGGCGGCGCCGTCGGAAGGTGCGCCGGTCACGTTTTCTCCGGGCTCGCACTCCTTTCCCGCGGCCTGACTCACCGCCGCTCAGCGAGCGCCTTGCGGATGGCCGCGACCGCGACGGTCGCCCGGTAGTCGACAGCTTTCTTCCCCATGGCGATCGTCTTCTTGGCGGGCGCAAGCGGCACGCCATTGATGGAGAACTTGCCCTTCCGCATCCGCTGGTCCATGCGCACGGTGTTGGGGTCGACGGTCATCATGATCGAGGTGATGCCGTAATCGTCGTGCAGCCCTTCGTCCACCTGGCGGATCCCCTGTGTCTCCAGCCAGCGCTGCAGCCCGGGATAGTCGTAGTATTCGGGCACAAAGTGGATAGTCGTCCGCCCGCCGGCCCACTTGGCTGCCAACTCGGCCGCCACTTCTTTCATGCCGGGCTGATTGCCGCCGCTGTCACCGATGAGAATCACGTGCTCGAAGCCGTGCGCGCGCAGACTGGACGCGATATCCGTCAGCAGGCGCTTGAAAGTGTCCTGCCGCACGCTGATCGTGCCCGGGTAGCGCATGTGCCCGCTGGGCGGATCAATCTCGCCCTCGGGAACGAAGGGGACGATGGGGGCCACCAGTGCGTTTCCCAGCCTGCGGGCGATGGCTTCAGTCGTGGCGCGCAACACGTAATTGTGCTTGCCGGCCGCGAGGTAGGGTCCGTTCTGCTCCATTCCGCCAGTGGCTACCATCACCGTGGTCTTGCCGGCGCGCAGGGCGTCGCGAATCTCCAGCCAGGTCAGCTCTTCGAGGAAGACGGAGTCCACGGCGTCGATCGGGCGCGGCATATTAGGGTCGGGCGACCCGGCCGAAGGGGCCTGCGCCGCACAGAGCGGCGCAACGAGAACGCAGAAAAGCAAGGTCCGAATCATGCCCGGATCATACCAAGTGATAGGCTATGGAGAATCATGGAAACACTCATCGCCAGTTGTTTATCGGCTCTCGAGTTTGGCGAGCTTCAACTTCACGGCAACATGGCGGTGCTGCCGATATTCGGGAAATTCGAAAATGGCCCGGAATATCTGACGCTGCCGCAAGCCCTGGAACGCCGCGTGTTGCGAGTGACCGAAGTGAGCCAGGCCGGATCGGTGCCGGAGCTGCAGGTGGCCAACCAGGCGGAGGTGCCCGTGCTGGTCTTGGACGGCGAAGAGCTGGCCGGCGCCAAGCAGAATCGCGTGCTGAACACCACCATTCTGCTCCGGGAAAAGTCGGAGATGGTCATCCCGGTCACTTGCACCGAGCAGGGCCGCTGGTCGTATGCCTCGGCCGAGTTTCGCGATTCCGGAGTCGTCGCCTCACACCGCTTGCGGTCCAGCAGTTCCGCCTCCGTGGCCCGCTCGCTCGCGTCGACGGGTCGCCACACTTCGGACCAGGGGGCCGCGTGGCAGGAGATTGCCGACTTGTCGATGGAATCGGGCGTCCGTTCCTCCACCGGCGCGATGCGCGACATTTACGAAGCCAAGACCGCCGAGTTGAACGACTACGTGAAAGCCTTCCCCATCGCGCCCGGTCAATGCGGAATACTGGTGATCGTGAACGGCCAGCCCGCGGGCCTGGACCTGTTGTCCTTGGGTCCGGCTTACGCGACGCTGCACCTGAAGCTGGTCAAGAGCTACGCCCTGGACGCAATCCTGCAACAGAAGTCCGAAGGGCGGAAGCCATCCCGCGAGCAGGCCGTGGAATTCCTGAAACAGGCGTCGTCCACGGAGGAACAGAAATACGATTCCGTTGGCCACGGCTCCGACTACCGCTACAAGGGCGCAGACATGGTGGGATCGGCGCTGGTCTGGAGGCAGACCGTCGTGCATCTGGCCTTCTTCGCCGCGGTCAAGAATGAAGGGTCCATGGCCAGCTCGCGACGCCGGCAGGGATTCAGGAGCTGAGTCCGCAGATTCCACTGAGCAAGATGTAGAATTTGCTCATGATGCGATCATTCCTTATCCTTCTCCTTCTAACCTTAACCCTCGATTGTGAAGCCCAGCGCCGGACCAGCTTCAATCAAGGCTGGCGATTCCTGAAATCCGATGCGGAGAACGCCCAGCGTCCTGACTTCGACGACTCCACGTGGCGCGCGCTCGACCTGCCGCACGACTGGGCCATCGAAGGGCCGTTCGATCCCAAGTACAGCGCGCACTCCGGAGGTCTGCCGTTCCACGGTGTCGGCTGGTATCGCAAACGGTTCACGCTGCCGACTGCGGACAAAGGGAAGCACGTGGCCATCGAGTTCGACGGCGCGATGTCCAACTCGAAAGTCTGGCTGAATGGCCAGGAACTCGGCGGACGCCCTTACGGATACATCGGATTCTCGATGGACCTGACGCCGCATTTGCGCTTCGGCGAGTCGAACGTGATCGCCGTGCGCCTGTCGCCGGAGGAGCAATCGTCGCGCTGGTATCCCGGCGCGGGGATCTATCGCAACGTGTGGCTCGATGTGACCGGGCCAGTCCGCGTGGCGCGATGGGGGACGTACATCACCACGCCGCAGGTCAGCGATCAGCAGGCGACAGTGGTGATTCGCACCGAGGTCGTCGGATCGTCCCAGTTCACACTAGAGACTGCAATCGTCGACGCTGAAGGCAAGCGTGTAGGCGTAGTTTCCAGCAGCCAAACCGGGGAACAGAAGATCGTGGTCTCCAAGCCGCAACGTTGGGACATCGACCAGCCTTATCTCTACACGGCGGTCAGCACGATCCGCAGCGGCAACCAAGTGCTGGACCGCTACACCACCCCGTTCGGCATCCGGACTATCGAGTTCGACAAGATCAAGGGCTTCCTCCTGAACGGCCGTCGCGTGAAGTTCCAGGGCGTGTGCAACCATCACGACCTGGGCGCGCTGGGCACGGCGGTGAACCGCCGCGCGACCGAGCGCCAGCTCCAGATCATGAAGTCGATGGGCGTGAACGCCATCCGCACCAGCCACAATCCGCCGTCGCCGGAACTGCTGGAGTTCGCCGACAAGCTGGGCCTGATGATTATGGACGAAGCCTTCGACCAGTGGCGGCGGCCGAAGACCCGCAACGGACACGGCAAGTATTTCGACCAGTGGGGCGAGACCGACCTGCGCGACATGATCCGGCGCGACCGCAATCATCCCAGCGTGGTCATGTGGAGCATCGGCAACGAAATCCTGGAACAGGGCGACGCGGAAGGCTGGAAGATCGCCAAGCGGCTCACCGAAATCTGCCACGAAGAAGACCCCACGCGTCCAACCACCGCGGGATTCAACCGTGTGGAGGGCGCGATCAGCAACAAGCTGGCGGATCATGTGGACATCCCCGGCTTCAACTACCGGCCCTGGGGATACAAGAAAATCCTGAGCGAACATCCGGAGTGGATCATCGTCGGCGCGGAGACCGCTTCCACCGTCAGCTCGCGCGGCGTCTATCATTTGCCGGTCGAGAAATACGACCGGCACGACTCGCTGCAACTTTCGAGCTACGACGTGATCGCCGCGAGCTGGGCGTACGCCCCCGACGTGGAGTTCCAGGCCCTGGACGACAATCCCGCGGTGCTCGGCGAATTTGTCTGGACCGGCTTCGACTATCTCGGCGAGCCGACTCCGTTCTTCGATTATCGCAAGCCTCCCAGCCTGGCCGACTGGCCGGCCCGCAGTTCCTATTTCGGCATCGTGGACTTGGCCGGTTTTCCCAAAGACCGTTTCTACCTCTACCAGAGCCGCTGGACCGCCGCGCCGATGGTCCATATCCTGCCGCACTGGAACTGGTCTGCCGGCCAAACCATCCCGGTGATGGCTTACACCAACGCCGAGGACGTCGAGCTGTTCCTGAACGGCAAGTCGCTGGGCCGGAAGAAGCGCGGGGCCGAGCCGGTGACGATCCCCGTCGGGCCGAACGTCAGCGAGTCGAGAACGTTCTCCACCAAATATCGCCTGCAGTGGCAGGTACCGTTCGAGCGGGGAACGCTGAGGGCGATTGCGTACAAAGGCGGCAAGCAAGTGGCGGTGAAGGAGGTGCGCACTGCGGGGGCACCGACGCAGATCAGGCTGTCCCCCGACCGCACGGCCATCGCCGCCGACGGCGACGATCTTTCGTTCATCACGGTGCGCATTGAAGACAAGGATGGCAACGTGGTACCCGGCGCCGACAATCTGGTGCGCTTCCAAGTGGAAGGCGCAGGACGCATCGCCGCGGTCGACAACGGAAATCCGGCCACCGTCGAGCCCTTCCAGGCCGACTGCCGCAAGGCATTCAGCGGAATGGCTCTGCTGATCGTGCGCTCGGAACGCGGCAAGGCGGGACGGATTCGCGTCGCGGCGAACTCCGATGGGTTGACCACCACCGAAACCGTGCTGACGGCACGTTAGGGAGGACGTCGCAGGTTACAATATCTCCCCATGGATTCCCATTTCTCCCAGTTCGCCAACCGCCTGCGTCCCTCGGCGATTCGCGCGGTGACCAAGGCCGTTCACGGCAAGAGAGTGATTTCCCTTGCCGGCGGCATGCCGCATCCCGGGACCTTTCCGGCCGCGGAGCTTCGAAGCCTGGCCGCTGAAATTCTCGAGCGCCAGCCCGTAGAAGCCCTGCAATACGGGCAGACCCAGGGTTACGGGCCGATGATCGACGAAGCGATCCGCTACCTGGCCGGGCGGGGCATCGCCGGGCTGAAGCCAGAAAACGTGCTGATCTGTTCCGGGTCGCAGCAAGCCCTGGACATTGCCGCGCGCATCTTCATCGATCCCGGCGATGCGGTGTTGACCGATACGCCCGGCTACACGGGAGCCATGTCCGCGTTCGAACACCTGGGCGCTCGGCTGCTCGGGATCCCCGTGCTCGAAGACGGTCCGGATCTCGAGCGAACGGAAGCGATCCTGAAGCGCGAGCGGCCCAAGTTCTTCTACGTCACTCCCAACTTTGCGAACCCGAGCGGCGTTCTGGTGTCACTGGAAAAGCGGCGCGCGCTTTACGACCTGGCCCGCCGCTACGACCTGTGGATCCTGGAGGACGACGCCTACGGTGAGCTTTATTTCTCCGAGGTTTCGCCCGCGGAGGTAGTTCCCGTCAAGGCGCTGGATACCGACGGCCGCGTAGTCTACCTGACCACCTTCTCGAAGACCATCGCACCCGGGTTGCGTGTGGCGGTGATCGCGGCGCCCGCGGAGTTCATCACCAAGGTCGAGCTGACCAAGCAGACCGCCGACATGTTCACCGGCGTTCTGCCGCAGATGCTGGCCTGCGAGTTCATCCGCCAAGGCCACTTCGCCAAGCGCCTCCCCGGACTCCGCCAGCTCTATCAGGAAAAGCGGGATGCGCTGGACGGAGCGCTCCGTCAGCACCTTGCGGACGCCCGCTGGATACGTCCTAAGGGCGGCTTTTTCATATGGTTAGAGCTGCCCGGCCGGATCGACGCCCAGCATTTGTTCGAGCAGGCCATGGAGGCAGGAGTCGCTTTCATCCCGGGTGCGGGCTTCTGCCTGGAAGGAGGGGGCCGCTCGGAAGCCCGGCTGTCGTACTCCAGGGAGCCTTTGGACGTCCTGGCCCGGGGCGCGGAAGTGCTTGGAAACATTGCCTCTAAGGCGTACGCGCAAAATCTAGGGTAACCTGTACAAATCCGGATACGTCGGTAGAAGTGTATGGAACTGGCGCTGAATCCGGGATTTGCGATTGCGACGCCCAAAGTGGAGCAACCTGTCAGTCCCGAGGTCGCCCTCGTTCGCCGGGCCCAGGCCGGTGATGAGGCTGCGTTTCGCCAGATCGTGGAACGCTATCAGTCCAAGGTTTTCGCCATCATTCACGGCATCCTGCGCAATCGCAACGACGTTGAGGATATCGCCCAGCAGGTCTTCACCAAGGTCTACTTCGCGCTCAAGGGTTTCGACTTCCGATCCTCGCTGGTGACGTGGCTCTACAAGATCACCGTGAACGAGTGCTACGACTACTTGCGGAAGCAGAAAGTCCGCAAGGTGACCTACGAGTCGGACATGAGCGAAGACGATGTCCGGCGGATCGAGAACACCGAAGACGCCGTGCGCGGTCCGCTGGAACGCCAGGATCGGGTGACCGCGGAACACGACTACGTGGTCAAGCTTCTCGCCAAGCTTTCGGAAGAGGAGCGGACCCTGTTGATGATGAAGGAAATCGAAGGCTACTCTGTAGAAGAGTTGGCGCAGATCCATGGTATGAACGAGAACACCGTAAAGGTGAAGCTCTTCCGGGCCCGGCAGAAACTTGTTAAGCTGGCCCGCAAGACCGTGGGAGCCAAGCCCGGGGCAGCAGTAGAAGAGGCATAGCGCGTGCCGGGGGGGCACGGGCTCTAGATACTCAAGAGGGCGTAAGACCCTCAGGAGTGGGGTAGGGAAAATGCACGCTATCGTTCAGGATCATCTCGAGAAAATGTTGGAGAACCGCCTTCCGCAGGAACTTCGCCGACAGGTTGAAGCCCACCTGGCGGGCTGCGCGGCCTGCCGGGACGCTTACGAGGAATCTCTGGAGACCAGCCGGCTGCTGAAGCTGCTGGCTTCCGAAGACGCTCCCGAGCCGGCGCCCGGATTCAGCATCAAGGTCATGCAGAACATCCAGGAAGCACGCGCTTCACAGCGCTGGTTTTCATTTCCGGGATTGCGCGAGCTGGGCTTCGCCACCGCGATGTTCGTTCTGCTGCTGGGCGGCTACTACATGACGGTGCAGGCCACCAGCAGCACCAATAGCGCCGAGGTCCTGCTGGACATGAAAGTGGACCGGGAATTGCCGGTTCTGGTGGCGCATGAGCACACGAGCCCCGCCGAGATGTGCAAGCAGTGCTGGCAACAGAAGCAGGGCTCGACCCAGGTCGCCGATGACCATGCCAATCGGGAACGCGTCATCGCCTCACTGGCCTCCGTCGAAGTGGGGGACTGACGTGATGATGCGTAGCTGTTCTCCCCCCTTTGTCCTGGTCATGTTCCTGTGTGGCGCCCTGGTCGGCGGACTTGCGGACCATTGGTGGATCGCCGAGAGCGCCCGCAACAAGGCCTGGCCGGAATCGCGCTCCCACGTGCTCGAACAGATCAACGAAGAGCTTTCCCTGACTTCGGAGCAAGCCCAGCAACTCAGCGACATCCTGGACGACGCCATGAAGGATTTTGACGCTCTGCACAAGCGCTCCCACCAGGTCCGCCTGGACACCCGCGACCGCATCCGCGCCATCCTGACTGAGCCGCAGCGCCAGAAGTTCGAGGCCAGCATGGCCCGTCTCCAACGGACCATGGGCGCGCAGTAAATCCTGCCGCCGCTCCCAACAAAACTTAACAATGCGGCCTCCGCCAACTCGATAGAGTTGTAAGTCTGCACCGAGCGGAGGGAGCCCGCTGTAAGGCGACTTTCCCCTTGTTTCGGGGTTACAATTGTATGAGGATGGTTGTCCCTAGGACGTTATGAACTCCAAGCCTAAGAAAATGCAGCGTATGGCCCTGTGGATCGGGCTTCCTGCGCTGGCGGTGCTGGTCATCGTTGGTTTGGCCATGAACCGCAAAAAAGACCCCTCCGTCTTCACCGGGAAGGTGGAGAAGGGCGACGTAGTATCGATCGTTACAGCCACCGGGACCATTAACGCCGTCACCAGCGTGCTGGTGGGCTCGCAGGTATCCGGCCAAATCGACAAGCTCTTTGCCGACTTCAACTCCAAGGTCACCCGCGGCCAGAAGATCGCTCAGATCGAGCCGTCGCTGTTCCAAGCGCGTTTCGACCAGGCCAATGCCGACCTGCAGAACGCCCAGGCCAACGTGAGGAGCCTGGAAGTGCAGGTGGAAGTGCAGAAGTCGGACATCGCGGCAGCCAAGGCCAACGTGGACAAGGCGCGGGCGGCGGCGGTGCAGGCAACCTTGGATTTCAATCGCACCGCTGACCTGGTCAAACAGGGAATCGTGGCTGCATCGCAGTTGGATACGGCGCAAGCCAACGCTGACTCCGCCAAGGCCGGATTGGCCGCAGTGCAGGCCCAATATGAACAGTCCCAGGCCCGGCTGAAATTCCAAATCTCTCAAGTGGAGCAGGCGCGCGCTCAAGTGGCCCAGCGGATGGCTGCGGT